>JACCYD010000677.1 GCA_013696695.1 Deltaproteobacteria bacterium
CGACCTGCCTCGATCGTCTCTTGCAGGCGAACAAGATCGACAAGCTCTCCGTCGTCGAGGTCGGCTCCGAACGGCCGCGCAACGGCAAGGCTCCCGACGTGATCGTCACCCAGCAGGTGGTCGCGCCCGGCGCCGCGGCCGTGTTCATCCAGCGCCGCACCTGCGAGCAATGCGATGACGACACCCTCCGGCAGCACGTGACCGCGATGACGAAGAAGCTGCTGGAGGATGCCGCCAGCGGCACCAGCAAGACGATCCTCACCATCAAGTCATCTCCACCCGGCGCGTGGATCACGCTCGACGGAGACACCGCGGGAGCCACCGACTCGACGCTCGCGACGTTCCCGGGCAAGCACACCGTGATGCTGCGCGCGACAGGCTACGAGACCGAGGTTCGCGATGTCACCGCTGTCGAGGGCCAGGCCACCGAGCTCGCGGTCACGATGCGGCCCACGCCCGGCACCAGGCCCACCGACCCGAAGCTCCCCGGAGTCACGCGCCGATCGAGCGTGCTTCCGTGGGTCGTCGCGGGCGCGGGTGTCGCGTCGCTGATCGCCGGCGGCATCCTGATCGCCATCGATCAAGACCCCGACCCCAGCCCCGACGGCCCCTTCGAGATCCGCAACACCGCCCCCGCCGGCGTCGGGATCGCGATCGCCGGCGTGCTCGCGGTCGGCATCGGCGGCTACCTCGCGTACCGGTCGACGCGATCCTCGCGACCCACCGCCGCCCTCACGCCCAGCTCGGCCTCGGTCGGCTGGGAGGTACGGTTCTGATGCGCTTGGCGATCACATCGCTCGAATGCTCGGCTTGGAGGAAATCATGATTCGCATCATCGTCGCGTTCGCTCTCGTCGCAGGCTGCAAGGAAACCAATCCGCTGTTCTGCGAGGGCCATCCCGACGATCCTCGGTGCACCACCGACGGTTCGATCGTCGCCTGCACCAGCAACGCCGACTGCTTCGCGCCCACGCCGGTCTGCGATGCCCCCGGGACGATGATGTGCGTCGAGTGCACCTCAGATCAGACCGACGCCTGCACCGGCACCTCGCCGGTGTGCGGTGATGATCTCGCGTGTCGTGGTTGTGCGGCGCACGTCGAGTGCCCGGCTTCAGACGCGTGCCTGCCGGATGGCGCATGCGCGAACGAGGCCGATGTCGCATACGTCGACCCCACCGGCGGTGGCACGGCCTGCACCCTCGCGAGCCCTTGCTCCGAGGTCAGTGCCGCACTCGCGACCACTCGCGCCGTCCTCAAGCTCACGGGCATCACCAACGAGCAGGTGACGTTGGACAACAGGAACGTCACGATTCTCGCGGACCCGGGAGCCAAGCTCACCGACACCAGCAACGGGATCCTCTTAAAAATCGACGGAACCAGCCAGGTGTCAATCTACGACCTCGAGATCAGCGGGGCTTCGGGCCTGGGCATTCCTGGGATCTCCCTTCAATTGGGCAATGCGTCTGACGTTCTCCTCACGCGCGTGAAAGTTGACGCTAACCAGGGCGGCGGCATCTCCTCCTCGGGGGGAACGCTGACGGTCACCCAGTCGACGCTGTCCGGCAACCAGGGCGGCGGCATCTCCGTGAGTGCCGGCGCAACGTTTACGATCACGAACAACTTCGTGTTTCGTAACGGCGACCAAGACACTGGCACCTTTGGAGGGATCAATTTGGGCGTCGCGTCCGCGGGTCTCAGTCGTCTCGAGTTCAACACGATCGTCGACAATCGTGCTTCGAGTGGCGCTACCAGAGCTGGCGGTGTCATCTGCGACATCGTGGGTTTCAGTGCCGCGAACAACCTCGTTGCCCGCAACTCCGTTGGTGGCAACTCCAGCGCAGCGAACGCGCAGACGCTCGGGGTGTGCAGCTACCCGACGTCGACCATCCAATCCGACGTCGCCGGACTGAGTTTCGCATCGCCCGACACCAACCCGTTTGACTACCACGTGATGGTGGGAAGCTCGGTCATCGAGCAGGCCACGACCGTCTCGAACATTGTCATCGACGTCGATGGCGACAGTCGTCCGCAAGGCGCCGCCAGCGACATCGGAGCCGACGAATTCGCGCCGTGAAGACTCGTTGCCTCATCAGCCTCGCGATCGCGCTGTGCTTGTTCGACACACCGCATCGTGCGATCGCGGGCATCGTGTTCGAGCATCATCCGAACGAGCGACCGGCCGACGCGGATGTCATGATCCCGCGGCTGCTCGAGGAGCTCGAGAAGACCGGAGCGTTCATCGCGAAGCCAGCCTCCGTACGCGGGGAGCTCGGGCTACGCGCCGCGGTCTCCGGAATCCGCGATCGTAACCTGACCGCGCAGGACCTGCTCGCCGAGATCAACATCGGGTTGAAGGCGCAGTATGACCTCCGCAACGACCAGGCGATCGTGCAGTTCGTCGCCGCGATCGAGAAGGGGCACGCAAACCCCGCGCTCCTGGTGGCGTCCTCGAAGTATCGCGACGCGATGCTCGACGCGCTGGTCGGGCTTGCCACCACGTATCACCGGCGCAACCGCGGCGACGATCGCCAGCGAAGTCTCGAGGTCATGCAGGAGGTGATCCGCAGCTTCCCGGATCGCATGGCGACGCTGCGCCAGACCCACGGACCGGAGCCGGACACTCTCTACAAGGCCGCGCTCAAGCTGCTCCAGGCGCGCGGCACGGGCAGCCTCGTGGTCGACGTCGACGATCCGAACGTGCTGATCTTCGTCAACGAAGGCGATCACCCGCAGAACGCCACGTTTCAAGCGAGGCTTCCGCCGGGGAAATATCGCGTGCTGGTCAAACACCCCACCAGCAACGGCCGTCGCTACGATATCGACGTTCAGCCCAACGAGACCGCGAAGCTGTCCGTGGACTGGGCGATCGCGACGTCGCTCACGGCGACGCCGCGCTGGGTCGGTTTTGTTGGTGTCACCGACAAGATGGCCGTTGCGTACGCGAGCCAGCTCGCGGGGCAGCGCCACGCCGCGATGGTCTTGATCACGATCCAGGGACACCTCGGCACGCC
>JACCYD010000690.1 GCA_013696695.1 Deltaproteobacteria bacterium
GTCGTGGGCAGCGTGGGTGGCGTCGTCGGCGGCGCTTCGATGTGCGGTTGCGCCGACGCCAGCGCGGTATCGCGCGTGCGCACATCCGGCCTTATTGGCTCGAGGACCGCGCCGGTCGGAAGCGGAGGTCGCTCGCCCGGCACCAGCGATGCGGTCGAAGACGTTGCCGTCGCCATCATCGGTGCTGCCGCTCGATCTGCGGCGCGATTCGACGACGTCGGCATCACGAACGACAGCACGACGATGGCAGCCGCGGCGATCCCACCATAAATCAGAGGCATGCGAGACGCGCGGGCGGGCGCCGGCTGCGGATCGAGACGCTTGAGCTCCGGCACATCGCCAAAATCCGCTGCGGTCTCGTCGAGCGTCGCGACCGAGTCGTCACCGATAGACGACGTCTTGACCGCGGTCGGTCTGATGGCACCGGTGGACGTGGTCGTTGGCGTGGCGGTCGAGGTGATCGCCGTCGTCGTTGACGATGCGGCATTCGTCGCCGGGTCCGTCGATTCCGTCGATGCCTTCGCCGCCGACGATGCTGTCGATGTGCGCGTCACCGGCGCGCGCTCGATCGGCGCACCCAGCAGCGTCTTGGTCGGCGCCGGCTTCACCGGGATCGTGATGCTCTGCACGGTCTGCCCGAGCAGCGCCGCGAGCGCGACGTCCGCATCCGAGAACGACGCACTGCGCTCGATCCAGCTCGCGAGCTGCGGCGGGATCACGGCATTGGAGCCCGACAGCATCTTGCTCGCGAGCATGCCAGTGGCGGCGAGATCGCCACGCGCGCTGGCACCTGGATACCGGCCGAGGTCGAGCAGGCGCAGCTTGCCGCCGTCGTCGATCACGACCGTGTCCGCGGTGATGTGCCCGTGGGCGAGCCCGGCGGCGTGTGCGCAGGCAAGTGCCGAGAGCAGCTCGCCCATCAGCACGCCAAGCTGGAGCGGATCGAACGGACCGATCATGAGTCGATCGGCGACCGACACGCCTTCGACCAGCTGGCTGACGATCACGAGCTGATCTTCGAGCTCGACCACCTCGCGCATCCGGCACAGGTTCGGGTGATCGAGGATGGCGGCCTGCGCGATCGATGCACGCAGCGCAGCGACATCGTGATCGACAGCCGCGACGACATCGATCGCGACGTGCCGTCGGCCATCGCGTGCGTGGAACGAGCGCGCGCGCTGGAGCGGCTTGATGATCTGAAATCGCTTGGCGACCAGCACCAGCGTCGGGGTCTCTGGAGGATGCGCTTGCAGGGGAATCCATCTTACTGGTCATCGCGATCCTTGATCGGCTGACAATTCGTTCAGCGCGCGAAAACGTCACGCAGATCCTGCGCCGTACACCTCGTGGGCGTAGTAGAGCTTGGCCATGCGAGGCGTCTTGTGCGTGTCGGTACTTCTCGCAGCTACCGATGCGCGTGCGGAATGCCCGACGACGCCGGACGATCCGACGTGCCGGCCGTGGAGCGCGGTGTTGTTGCCAACCGCGTACGGCGGACTCTATGCGCCGCGCGAAGGCAGCACGTTCTACGGCGGCGGCATCGAGGCGATCTGGCTCGCGTGGTCTGATAACTCGCAAGCGTTCGGCCCGAGTCAGGGCCGTGTGCGCAGCACGATCGGCGTCTATCGCGGCGAGGATGCCGGCACGCTCGTGATGTATCGAACTGGCGCGCAGGTCGCGTTCGAGCGCAACGCGTCGCGCGACTTTCTGATCCCGTACTTCGCGACCGACTTCGGTGGCTTGTACAGCGACGCCACCGGGCGACGGTGGTTCGTGGACGCTGGCGTCGGCCTCTACGTGCTCCATCGCCGCGGCGTGATCCTCGATCTCGAGGTCACCGGCGTGTTGCCGTTTCACGATGCCGACCAGCTGGGCGGTGTGACCAGTCGTCTCGCGCTGTCGTTCTCGCTCTGGTGATCCATGACCAAGCTCGTCGTCAATGGAAAACACGTCACCGTCTCGGCGGATAGCGACACGCCACTGCTGTGGGTGCTGCGCGACAAGCTCGGGCTGACCGGCACCAAGTTCGGCTGCGGCATCGCGCAGTGCGGTGCGTGCACGGTGCACGTCGACGGGCAGAGCAAGCGATCGTGCGTGCTGCCGATCGGCGAGCTCGATGGCAAACAGGTGACGACGATCGAAGGGCTCGCCACACCGAAGCAGCTGCACGCCGTGCAACAGGCGTGGCTCGCCGAGAACGTGCCGCAATGCGGCTACTGCCAGGCCGGCCAGATCATGACGACGGTCGCGCTGCTCGCCGCCAACGCATCGCCCACCGACGAGGATATCGACAGCGCGCTGTCGGCGAATCTGTGCCGCTGCGGGACCTACCCGCGGATCCGGCGCGCGGTGCATCGCGCCGCGGCAGCGATCAAGGAGCGCGGGTGAATCGCCGCACGTTCCTACTCTCGTCGGCGGGCGGCGCGCTCGCCATCGGCTGCGCGCTCGGTCCGACGGGCGGTAAGACGTGGCGGCACTTCCGGCACACCGGCGAGTTCCAGCCGAACGCGTGGATCCGGATCCTCGCCGACAACACGATCTTGTTCACGCTCGATCGTACCGAGATGGGGCAGGGCACCACGACGTCGCACGCGGCGCTGGTGTGCGAGGAGCTCGAGGTCGATCCGAGGACGATCCGGATCCTGCACGCCGAGGCGAACCGCTCGTACGACAACCCCGACAAGGAGCTGCGCATCCAGATCACCGGCGGCTCGACGAGTACCGCGGCATCGTGGCAACCGTTGCGCGAGGCCGGCGCGGTGGCGCGCGAGATGCTCAAGCGCGGCGCCGCCGAGCTGTGGAGCGTACCGGTCGGCGAGCTGATCGCACGCGATGCGAGGATCGAGCACGCGAAGTCGCAGCGCTCGGCGACCTACGGCCAGCTGATCCGCCAGGCGGCGATCCAGGAGGTCCCGAAGGTTCGGCTCAAGGAGCCGAAGGAGTTTCGCTGGATCGGCAAGAGCCTCGATCGGCTGGACGGCCGCGCCAAGGTCGATGGCTCCGGCACCTACGGGATCGACGTGCGGCTGCCCGGCATGGTGACCGCCGTGATCGTGCGGCCCCCGGTGCGTGGAGCGAAGCTCGCGAAGCTCGACGATCGCGCCACCCGCGCGCGCCGCGGCGTGCACGACGTGGTGCACATCGAGGAGGGCGTCGCGGTGATCGCCGAGGGTTACTGGGAAGCGCGCACCGGAGCGGACCTCTTGAAGATCGAGTGGGATGACGGGCACGGCGGTTCGCGCGACAGCGCCGCGCTGTTCGCGTCGTTCGAGAAGCTGAGCTCGTCGCGCGGCCGCAAGACCGTGCGAGACGACGGCGACGCCTATCGCTCCACGAGCTCGAAGGCGATCGAGGCGGTGTACAAGCTGCCGTATCTCGCACACGCCACGATGGAGCCTCAGAACGCGACGGCGGTGATCTATGGATCTGGGAACGCGGCTCGCTGCGAGGTGTGGGCACCGACCCAGACGCCCGGGGTCGCGCTGTGGCGCGTCGCCGAGGCGATCGGCTTCGATCAGAAGCAGGTCGCGATCCACCAGACGATGATCGGCGGCGGGTTCGGCCGGCGGCTCCTCGTCGACTACGCGATCGAGGCCGCTCGCCTCGCCGTGCACACGGGCAAGCCCGTTCAAGTGATCTGGTCGCGCGAGGACGATCAGCAGACCGACTGGTATCGCCCGATGGTCGTCGCGCGGATGCGCGGTAGCGTCGCGGCGGGCAACATCGATGGCTGGCTGCACCGCATCGTCTGCCAGTCGATCGTGGCCGACGAAGGGCCGGATTTCATCGGCGCGCTGATGCCGAGCCGCACGCCGCGCGCGGTTCGCCGCGTGTTCGCGAACGGCCCGGCGCGCATGTTCGCGCGCGGCACGCTTGTCGATTCGACGTCGACCGAAGGTGCCCTCGAGCTGCCGTATGCGATCCCGAACCTGCGCGTCGAGTACACGCCCGTGGAGACTGGCATTCCGGTCGGCTTCTGGCGCTCCGTCGGGCACTCGCACAACGCGTTCGTCACCGAGTGCTTCTTCGACGAGCTGGCCGCGGCCGCGGGCAAAGATCCGTTCGAGCTCCGTCGCGCGCTGCTCGGCAAGCACCGTCGCCATCTCGGCGTGCTCGAGCTGGCGGCAAAGCAAGCGGGCTGGGGCACACCGCTGCCACCCGGCGTCGGCCGCGGCATCGCGCTCCACGAGTCGTTTCACTCGTATTGCGCGATCGTCATCGAAGCGAGTGTCAGTGGCAATCGCGTGACGGTCCGGCGCGCCGTGGTCGCGCTCGATTGCGGCCGCGTCGTCAACCCGGGGTTGGTCGCCGCGCAGGCCGAGTCCGCCGTGATCTTCGGCCTGTCTGCCGCGCTCAAGCAACAAGTCACGTTCCGCAAGGGCCGCGTCCAGGAGACCAACTTTCACAACTATCGATCGCTGCGCATGTTCGAGTGCCCGGTGATCGAGACGTACCTCGTGCCATCCGAGGAGACGCCCACCGGCGTTGGCGAGCCAGGCGTGCCCCCCGTCGCGCCCGCGTTGTGCAACGCGATCTTCGCCGCCACCGGCAAGCGCATCCGCACGCTGCCCGTCGAAGCGGCGCTCGAGGCGATGACATGAGAGCCCTCGTGTTGCTCGCCCTTGCAGCGTGCGGCTCCGCGCGTGCGGATGACGACAACAGGCACGACGAGTCATCGGCCCGGATGGCGTTCGCGACCGTGCACGAGGTGTTCATGCATCCGCGGTGTATGAACTGCCATCCGGTCGGCGATGCACCGCTGCAGTTCGACGACAGCCGGCCGCACGCGATGGCGATCACGCGGCGGTCGGAGCGAAACGGCGTCGCGTGCTCGACGTGCCATCGCGCGAAGAACGGCACGCGCCCGAACCAGCCGCCGGGCGCACCGAACTGGCACTTGCCGCCGGCGGAGACCCCGATGGTGTTCGAGGGCCGCACACCGAAACAGCTGTGCGAGCAGCTCAAGGATCCGAAGCAGACCGGCGGCAAAGATCTCGCGGGTCTCGTGCATCACGTCGAGCACGACGCGCTCGTCGGTTGGGGCTGGGAGCCCGGTCCGGGTCGGACGCCGGTGAAGACGCCGCGCGCGAAGCTCGTCGCCGCGATGAAGACGTGGGCCGCCGCCGGCGCGCCCTGTCCGGACTAGAACTCGAAGTCGAAACCGGCGAACCACGTACGGTCGCCGACCGAGAGCTTGGTGTCGCTGCCGAAGCCATTGACCACCGCCGCCATCACCTCGGCGTAGAACCCCGCGTGATACAGGCCGGTCTGGCGCATCGAGCGAGCGGCATCGCGATCGATGCGCTCGGCGCGGATCGAGATACCGAGCGTGCCCTGAAACCCGAGCGATCCGCCGTAAGCCTTGTTCCCGTCGCAGTCGCCGTCGGTGGTGCCGTCGGTGCAGATCTTCGAGAGGTTGCCGCTCGGGCCCTTCATCCACCACACGTAGTAGGCGAGGCCACCGCGCAGGTAGGGCACGATCGGGATGCCGTAGAGATCGTCGAGCTGCGTCGCGCGATAGCTCGCCGTCAACGCGAACGGGATCAGCCGGAACGTGTTGCGGCTCGCGGTGGAACGCAGCCGGAACACCTCGTCCGCGCTGGTGCCATCCTGGTACGCGAACGCGCGCTTCTGCATGTAGCCGAGCGAGCCACCGACCGTGACCTGCCCGGAGCGCGACCACACGACGCGATCGACATCGAGCATCGGCAGGAGCTGATAGACGTGCGCGTCGTGCGCCTCGGGGACACCGTCGCCGTTGTCGTCGGTGTAGTAGTTGCCGAACATCGCCGAGTACGGCCCGAGGCCGGTCGTCATGTTGGCGCCGAGCTGATCGTCGATCGCCGGCGTGTACGGGCCGAGCTTGATGCCGGCGCGCCACTTGACGTTGTCCTCGTAGAGCTCGGCGCCGGTGTCGCTCGTCGTCGACGGGTCCTCCCAGTACGGCGTGAAGTCATCGGCGCGTGCGGCAGCAGGCGCGATCGCGATCGCAGCGAGGACGCCGAGTGGAGCGAGGCGCTTGCGAC
>JACCYD010000696.1 GCA_013696695.1 Deltaproteobacteria bacterium
GGTATTGCGCGGCGAGATCCGCATCGGCGATGGCGAGGCCGGAGCTGACGAGTTGTGGTTCGCGCTCGACGAAGCGAACGATCGCAGCGGCGATCTCGGTGGCGAGCTGGTTGCGTGCACCGCGATCGCCGAGCACGTCGGCGAGCCGGGCGAGGCTCTGCGCGGACCGGTGCCAGCGGATCCGCGCGGCGGCATCGTCGCGCATACCCTGCGTGACCTCGTGGCCCCAGTACAGGACGGCGAGCGCGCGCGCTGCGGCGGGGTAGGCGAGGAGGCCGGCGCCTTCGCGCATCGCGAGCAGGCGGTCGAGGATCTTCGCGGCGTCGTGATCGTGCACGCCTCGCTCGTAGCCTTCGTCGTAGCGCGCCTGCGCGATCGGCTTGAGCGTGTCCTCGAGCTTGGTCGCGCGGGCGGCATCGTGAAGCGCCGCGATCGTCAGGCCGTGCTTGCCGGCCTCGGCATCCGCGAGCACCGACGCTGCGAGGTACTCACCGCGATAGACCTCGGCGGACTCGCTCGGCAGATCCTGGTTCCACAGGTGCTTCGCGGCGAGGAGCTGCTCGTCAGCGAGCGGCTCGTAAAAGTCGGTGCCGGCGAGGTGCACGGCGAGCCCGTCCTCGTGCGGGACGATCATCAGCTCGAGCGGCTGCGTGTTGACCGGGAATCTGTGCTCGCCGAACCGGATGGTCTCGCCGCCGCCCTCGAACAGGTCTGCTTTGTCGCGCTGACCGCGCAACGCATCTTGTCGCGCCGACTTGAGCTTGGCCTCGAGCTCGTCGGCCTTGACCGCATCGCCGAGCGAGCCCATCTCCGTGGAGATGTCGCGCAGCTTCTGGACCATCGCGTCCGACGCGAAGTACGCGTTGACCTCGTCGGCGGTGGCGAGCGTCGATGCGCGTCGCGCGACGCCCTCGAGGATCCGCTGCGCTGCCTTGTTGAGGTTCGCCGAGCGACGCTGGCGCTCGGCTGCGAGCAGCTGCTTGCGCGCGCCGACCGCGTCGACGATCTCTTCGCGTTTGGTGGCGAGCTCTGCGGTCAGCTCGTCGATATCGGCGAACCGGCCCTCGAGCTCCTCTAGCTGGACGAGCAGCCGTGTCAGCTCCTGATCGCAGCGCTCCGGCGTGTCGCACTGCGCGAGCCCGGAGGCCACGCTCTGCGTCAGCAGCTTGACCTGCGCCCCGAACTCCGCGCGGCCTTCCTTGGTGGCGAGCTCGCGGTAGCGCCCCTCGATGGTGGCGCGTGCGCGGTTCACCTGACCGAACGCGTCGGTGATGTTCTCGAGGATCACCGTGCGCTTCGTGGTGTCGTCGATCTTGAGCGAGCCGATCACATTGCCGAGCAGGTCGAGACCGGCGGCGACTTGGTCGATGTCCTCGCGGACCGGCTTGATCTCCACCGCCGTCGGTAATTCGGCCACCCGTCCTGCAAGCGAGTCGGCGCGCTGGACGAGGTCGACGAATGCCTGACCGCGCGCGAGCAACGTGACGCAGTCGCTGGTCACGCGATCGAACGCAGTCGCGACTTCTTTCTCGAGCGCCTCGAGCCGCGCGACGTCGACGAAGCGAATGTCCTTCTTCGAGATCAAGACGCCGCGCAGGCCGCGCAACCCGGTCAGCGCCTCGAGGAACGGATCGATCTTCTCCCAGCCTTCGCTTCGAGTCGCCCGTAGCTTTTCGGCGACCAGCGTCTCGGCCTCGACGAGTGCCTTCTTCGCCTGGAGCTCGAGCGCCACGACCTTGTCGTATTCGTCGAGAATCAGCTTCGCCGTGTTCTTGACGTCGCCGACCGCGGTCTTGAGATCGCCAGCATCGGCGTGGCCGAGCCAGTAATACGCATCGGTGGCGCGCGTCGACAGCGCGAGGATGTCGTCGAACGTCGTCCGCTGCGGCTTCTCCGCCGAGGCCAGGCGCGCGATCGACAGCGCATCCGATAACCCGCGCACGAGATCGGCGTTGCCGACCTTCGCGAGGTAGCTGCCATCGGTGGGCGCGCTCGCGGCGTGCTCCGCCGACGTGAACGGCGTCTTCCACACCTGCATCGGGTGGACGCGCGTCGGCTCGTTCGACGTGTGCCGCATGACGACCAGGCGCCCGTCGGGGAACAGCGAGTAGCCGTTGCACAGGATCGGCGACGCGACCGACTTCTCGATCAAGTTGTACGCGGCGAGCAGATACATGCCGTCGCGGCCGCGGTGATAGACGTAGAGCACGTCCTCGCCGTTCGGGCTCTTGAGCTCGCGCGTCAGCTCGAAGTCGGTGTGGTCGCCATCGAACTTCTTGTAGTCGCCGCCGACCAGCACGTAGCCGCCGACGAAGATGACGCCGTGATCCTCGGGCAAGCTGCGGCAGCCCATGCCGATGCCATCCGAACGCAGTACCTTCTTCGAGCGCGTGTCGAACACCAGGTAGCGCCACGCGGTCTCGCGGAACGGCAGGATCTTGAGGAGCACGAGGCCCGGGGTCTTACCCTCGGGGCCGAACGGCGCGTAATAGATCTTGGCGTCGTCGAGCGTCTGGTTCGCGTCGTCGACCGGCTCGCTGTACACGCCGTGCCCGGCGTCGGTGTTGTCCTCGACCTTGATCGTGAGATCGCCGTTGATGCACTCGACGAACAGGAGGTTCAGCAGGTTGTAGTGCGGGTGCTTGCCCGAGCGCTGATCGTCGCGCGTGACCTCGCGCCATTCGAAGTCGTGTGACTGCGGTAGCAGCGCGGCGTAGTCGCGATCGCCGCGATCGTCGACGTAGACGATGTTGCCAGACGGCTCGATGCGCCAGCGCAGGACCTTGGCGTCCTTCCAGCTCGCGCCGGCCTGGAACACCGCCATCAGCTGGGTGTCGGTCTTGACCAGCTGACGCAGCTGCGCGTCGCGGTAGTAGCGATACAGGTTCGTGAAGTCGCGCTCGAGCGTCGCGTCGAGCAGGAACTTCGCGGGCTCGGCATCGCGCGGCACCGGCGCCGTCTCGAACGAGGCCTCCGAGTTGGCATCCGCGAGCTTCTCGAACCGATGCAGCGCGAGCACGTCGGCCAGCTTGGTCTGGTCCTTGAGCCCGAGGAACACGTTGTAGCCGAGCAGCAGATGGCCGCCGACCGAGACGATGTCGACCGGCACGCAGTTGTGCTCGGAACGAACACGCTCGGTCGCGATCAGCTGCGGCTCGGTCGAGCCGAACACCACCTTGCGGCGTGCGTTCAACGCCTCGGTGCGCTTGGCGAGCTCCGCACCAGCGGTGGCGAGGCGCGCCCGCAAGACCTCGTAGTTGCCGCCGGTGAGGGCGGCATCCACATCGGCCGGCTTCGTTGGCTGCGCCATTAGCTCTCCCGTCGACGTTGACTTGAACTTGAACCTGAACCCGAACTGAAACGTGGACCAGGACGTCGACCTGGCCTGGACCTGCGGAAGTAACGAGCAGTCATCAAGACGTGGTGCGAGGACCTCAGGATGAGGTCGAGCGCTACGTCGTCTGCTCGTGGGTGCCGAGCAGAAACCAATGCTCGCTCGTCGAAGTTCAAGGTGGCGTTCACGTTCAGGTTCAGGTCGACGTCAATGAGTTTATCTACAATGACGGCGGGTTGTTTCAGCTCACCTTGTCGCCGACGCCGAGCTGCTTCGCCTTGTCGAGCAGCGCCTGCAGCTTGGTCTTCGTCGAGTCATCGGCTCGGCTCATCAGCCCGGCGAGGACTTCGCTCAGGTTCTGGTGGGTGCCACTGCCGTTGAGCTTGTCGCCGATGACTTTCCTGACGATGTCGGAATTCTCGACCACGCCATCGATCGAGTTGCCGAGCGACACCGCCTTGACGAAGCGGTCGAAGAACTGACCGTCGCCGCCAACGATCTTGATGTCGGCGTTGCCCATCGCCTCGGCCATCACCTTGGACTGGTGCTCGGTCATCGCGACGCGAGCCCGGATCTGCTCGAGTGCGATCTCGCGCTCGTTCGCGAGGCGGAGGCGGAACTCCTCGTGCTCCTTCGCGGCACCATCGAGGTTCTTCATCGCGTTCGCCTTCTCGGCGAGACCCTTGGCCTCGGCGAGCATGTGCTTCTCGACCGCAGCCGCGTCGGCTTCCTTGCCTGCGGCCTCGGCGAGCAGCAGCTCGCGCTTCGACGACGCCTCGGCATGACCCTTCTTCTCGATCGCGACGGCTTCCGCCTCGCGACCTGAAGCCTCGGCCAGCGCCTTGCGCTTGACGTTCTCGGCGATCACGGTGCCTTCCTTGTCGGTGATCTGGACCTGCGCGTCGCGAACGCGCGACTCCGCGAGCCCGATCTTCTCGACCGCGAGCGCGTCGGCTTCCTTGACGCGCACCGTGGCGAGGCCTTCAGCGGCAAACTCGGCCTGGGCGCCTTCCGACCGGCGGATCTGCGCGCGCGCTTCCTTGTCGCTCGCTTCCATCGAGGCTTCCGCGAGGATCAGCTGCTTCTTGGCGTGCGCGGTGGCGACTTGCTGTTCGGCCTCCGCCTTCTTGATGTCCTTGATGAACAGCTCCTGCGCGGCGGCCTCGGCGTGGACGATCGTCACGTGCTTGTGACGCTTGGCCTCGGAGTCGGTCCGCAGATCCTTGATCGACTCTTCTTCGACGGCGACCGTCTTGTCGACGGCGATCCGGGCGCGAATGATGTCCGCGATCGAGCGCTTCTCGGTCTCGACCGCCTTGTTCATCTCGATCTGGCCGAGCTCGACATCGCGGCGACGGCCGACCTCTTCGAGGTCATGCGCCTTCTGCACGCGCACCTTCTCGACCTCGACCTCGCGGATGCGACCTTGCTCCGAGACCTGCACGGAGCGCAGCTTGGCCTGCTCGGCCATCTGGATCGCTTCCTCGGCGCGCTGGCGCTCGATATGCGTGCGCTTCTCTTCCTCGAGGCGGAACCGGCTCGCTTCGTTCTCCTCGCGTGCGTTCGCGACCGCGATCTCCTTGTTCTTCTTCGCCTCGGCTTCCGACTGCTGCTGCTCGAAGCGATACAGCGCTTCTTGCGACGTCAGGTTCGCCTTGCCGAGCTCCATCTTCTCGGTCTGGCGCAGGAGGTTGGTCGCGATGTTCGCGATCGTCGTGATCTTGGTGATCTTCTCGATGCCGAGCGAGTCGAGCACGTTCTGCGGATCGAGGATCTCGACCGGCGTCTGCTCGAGGAAGTCGATCGCGGCGTCGTCGAGGACGTAGCCGTTCAAGTCCTTGCCGATGACCTGGATGATCTGGTCCTTGAACACGTCGCGCTGCGTGTACAGCTGCTCGAATTCCATCTTCTTGCCGACGGTCTTCAGCGCCTCGGAGAACTTGGCGCTGAACAGCTCCTCGAGCGTCGATTGCTGCGACGCGCGAATGCAGCCGATCGACTGCGCGACGCGGAGCACGTCGTCCTTCGTCTTGTTCACGCGGACGAAGAACGTGACCTTGATGTCTGCGCGAATGTTATCGGCGCAGATCAGGCCTTCCTTGCCCTTGCGTGCGATCTCGATCGTCTTGACCGACAGATCCATGATCTCGGCCTTGTTGACGATCGGCAGCACGACGGCGCCGCTGAACGTCACCTTGGGCTCGGTGCCCATCTTGTTGACGATCAGGGCTCGCCCTTGATCCACCTGCCGCCACGTCCGCGCGATGAGGACGAGGATGCCGAGGAGCATGACGCCGCCGACACCGATGATGATGAACAGTGATTGTTTGTCCATGAGCCACTCCTCGGCCGGTTCCCCCCGGCACGCAACGCAGACAACCGAACAGTGTGGTGATGAAGCTAACCGTTAGTCTCGAGCAGCCGGCAGCATATCGGTGACCGGCTCTACGACGTAGGCCTGACGCTCGCTATCGAAGTCGATCACGAGCGCTTTATGATTGCGTGCGAGAACTCCCGGCCTATCGCAGCGCACCGGAATAACCAGCACGGTGCCGCCATCCTCGATCGTCGCCTGACCGAAACCATCGTCGACGTGTCCCGTCGAGATCGTGCAGGTGTGCCCGACGTAATCGCTATTCGACTTGCCCTCGTTCGTAGCGAACACGCCGGCGAGCGGACGTACGAGAACTCCTGCAATCGGAATCCCTACGAACAAGGACACCGGAAGAATGATCATGGACACCCACGTCTCCGTACCCAGCCAGTCCGGGAAGTAGTGAGAGGCCGCGAGCGACAAGCACCAGCAGACGAGCAGGATCACGGAGACCGAGATCGTG
>JACCYD010000363.1 GCA_013696695.1 Deltaproteobacteria bacterium
TCACGGATCGCAAGCGCATGGAGGCGCAGCTGCGGCTTGCCGATCGTATGGTGTCTGTCGGCACATTGGCGGCCGGCGTCGCCCACGAGATCAACAATCCGCTCTCGTTCGTGATGTCGAATCTCGATCTTGTCGCCGAAGAGTTGCGGGCCCAATCCGACGTCGTGACTGCACCGCCGATGGGGGCGCTCCTCGAGCTCATCAGCGAAGCACAAGAGGGCGCCGAACGCGTACGCAAGATCGTTCGTGGTTTGAAGACGTTCTCCCGCGCCGACGAGGAGCGTCGACGCCCTCTCGACGTGGCGGCGGTGATCGAGCTCTCGCTCAACATGGCCTGGAACGAGATTCGTCACCGCGCGCGCGTCGTTAAAGACTTCGGAACGGCGCCGTTCGTAGAGGCGGACGAGACGCGGCTGGCGGAGGTGTTCATCAATCTGCTCGTGAATGCGGCGCAGGCGCTCCCGGAGGGCAACGCAGACACGAATCAGATCCGCATCCTCGTCTCGACGGACTCGATGGGGCGCGCGATCGTCGAGGTTCACGACACGGGCGCCGGCATTCCCCGGGCCTCGTTGCAGCACATCTTTGATCCATTCTTCACGACGAAGCCCATCGGTGAGGGCACCGGGCTCGGACTCTCGATATGCCAAGGGATCGTGACCGGCCTCGGCGGAGATATCACGGTCGAGAGCGCTCTCGGCGTAGGCACCACCTTTCGAGTGGCCTTGCCGCCGGCCCGAGCACCGGAGGCGACTACCGTGGACCGCGCCCCCGCAGCGCTCGTGCGCGCGGAAGGCCGCCGCGGTCGAGTTCTCGTCGTCGACGACGACGTCAAGGTAGGCAAGGCGCTGTCGCGAATCCTCGCGCGCGACCACGACGTCGAGTTCGTGAGCGAGGGCCGGTTGGCGCTCGAGCGCATTCGCGCAGGCGAACGTTTCGACGTCTTCTTTTGCGACCTCATGATGCCCGACCTCACGGGAATGGACATTCATCGCGAGCTCGCCAAGATCGCACCCGACCAACTCGACAGGATGGTGCTCATCACGGGCGGCGCCTTCACCCCAGGCGCGCGACAATTTCTCGACACGGTGACGAACGAACGAATGGACAAGCCCTTCGACACCCAGAACGTGCGTGCGCTCGTGCGACGTCTCGTGCGCTGACGGCATGCGACCGCCGTTACGGCGTATCCACTAGGCAGCGCCGGCGTCGCGCGCGCCGTCCCGCGGCGACCTCGTCGGCGGCGTACTGTTCTGTGTGATCGACGACGTCTCGGAGTTTTGACCGTTCAGGCGACAAAGCTGCACCGGTGTGCTGCCAGGACGCCGCGTTCGTGGCAAAGAGCGGGCAAACTTTGAGTAGCCGCACGAAGCACGAACCGATTCGCGTTTGGGACCGCGCTCTGGGCCGCGAGATCGAGGAGCAGGTCTACGGCGAAGGCGGTGTTCGGTTCATGTACGGGACGGCGTTCGGCCGCGGCTTGGGCGAGGCGCTATTTGCCCGTCGCTGGTTCAGTCGGCTGTATGGCTGGCTGCAGTCGACGCGATGGAGCGGCCGCAAGGTCGCACCGTTCATCGAGCGCTACGCGATTCCGATGGCGGAGTATGAGCCCGGACCGTTTCGCACGTTCAACGAGTTCTTCGTGCGTCGGTTTCGCGAGGGGGCGCGACCGTGGACGACCGAAGCCGATCAGATGCCGGCGTTCGCGGAGGCGCGCTACTTCGCATGGGCCGCGATCGCGGACGAACAGATGTTTCCGGTCAAGGGAAGCCACCTGTCGGCGGCGGCGCTGCTCGGAAATGCCGAGCTCGCGCGCGACTTCACAGGTGGTCCGCTTCTGCTCGCCCGGTTGTGCCCGGTCGACTACCACCGGTTCCACTATCCCGACGATGGCCGCACGCTCGACACCTGTCGCGTACGCGGCGCGTTTCACTCGGTCAACCCGCTCGCGCTCGCCACCAAGAGCGACGTGCTCGCGACCAACGAGCGCCAGGTGACGCTGCTGGACACACGCCACTTCGGCAAGCTCGCGTACATCGAGGTTGGCGCGATGTGCGTCGGAAAAATTGTCCAGTCGCACACCGCGCCAGAGTTCGCGCGAGGCGACGAGAAGGGCTACTTCTTGTTCGGCGGATCGACGGTGATCGTACTCGGTCAACCGGGCCGCTGGCAGCCGGCTCCCGAGCTGCTGCGCAACACCGAGCAACGCCGCGAGACTCTCGTCCGGCTCGGCCAGTCGGTGGCGCATCGCGTGTCGTCACCTTGACGCGCTGATCGCCGCAAGAACATCGCCGCGAAGGCCGACGAGGTGCTCGTCGAGAACGTTACGACCGGCGACGCGGTCGCGCGCGTAGTCATCACGGTGTGTTTTCTCGGTGCTTCTCGACGGCGAGGCCGATGCCCCCGCCGACCACCAAACCGACACCGATGACGCCGATCAGGGCTGCGAGCAGGTTTCCGTAAACACAGCCTTCGCCGTCGCAGTTGCTCTTGTGCATCGCCTTCGCGCCAAGCATCGCGCCACCGCCAACGACCATCGACCCCACCGCGACCGGCGTCGAACACGCGTTGCTCGTGACCGCTGCGAGGATCACCGTCGCAACCGCGTGTCGTGTTCGTGTCATGGCATGACGATACCGCAGCGCCGGGCGAAAATTACGAAGCCGGTCGACCGCGGCCACCCACTTCGAGCGTGACGACACGGTGTCGACACGACCCGTGAAAACGCGCGTGCAAGTTGCCGTACGCGCTCGCATTCGCGTCGGTCCGAGCGTTGCAAGCCGACAGCCCATGACGAAATCGCAAGGAAGGGGCTGATCATGTCGCCGCTCTACATCGGAATCATCATTGCTGGAGTTGGTTTGCTCCTCGGCGTCGGCGGGATCATTGTCCGC
>JACCYD010000376.1 GCA_013696695.1 Deltaproteobacteria bacterium
CGCGTAGAGATAGATCCCACCCCGGCTGAAGTCTGCCGACCTCGTGTTCGGCAGCCCGTCGTAACTCCAGCGCATCAAGAAGACCGGCACGAACACCACGAACACCGGCGCCGCGTACGACGCCAGCTGCTTGATCGGCACGCGGCGCGCCAGCAGCACGCCGCCGAGCGCGACGTAGAAGATCGCGTGATCGAGATGCACCATCGTTGCCGCGATCCCGCACAGCCCCGACACCAGCAGCGCCCTGCGATCCGCGGCTCCTGCCGCGAAAGCGATCGACAACAGGACGAGCACCGCGCCGAACGTCTCGAGACCGCCGGTCGCGTACGTCGCCGTGACGTAGGAGCACGCGAGCACGACCGCCGCGAGGCTGATGACCGGCTTGGCCTCCAGCTTGCGAACGAGCCGCGTCGTCATGATCAACACGCCGACGTGACTGCCGAGGGACAGCAGCACCGAGATCCACGCGT
The DNA here is from genome assembly GCA_013696695.1 of Deltaproteobacteria bacterium. Lineage (GTDB taxonomy): Bacteria > Myxococcota_A > Polyangia > Haliangiales > Haliangiaceae > JABFXX01. The sequence goes on from JACCYD010000376.1 coordinate 471, forward strand.
CGTCGGACAGCCAGCGCAGCTGCCACGCCCACACGATCGCGAACACGCACAGCGCCGACAGCGCCGCGGTGGGCGCCCACGCCGGCAGCGTCCACTCGCGCTTGCGATCCGTGATCACCACGTAGGCGACGGCGGCGGCGACGGCGAGCGCGATCAGCACCACGTTGTCGGCGAGCGCTTGCCCGTACCGATCGTGGAGCTGGCCCGACCAGGACATCAGCGCACTATAGCCGTCGACTCACCACGCACCCACGAGCTCCACTTCGTAGAGCGAGGCAGGTTGATCGACATCATCGGGATCGACCGAGATCCACGCGTGCTGTGGATTCGCGGGATCGAACGCGATGCCCTCGGCCTTGAGTGGCGTGCCGTCGTGCTCGAGCGACGCGGCGCGCACGACGTTGCCGTCGATGACGCCGAGCTGCGAGCCGGACACCGCGCCATCGTCGATCGCGTTCGGCGACGCTTCCGCTGCGGCGAGATAGAACACGCGCCCACCCACGCCGACTGCATCGGTGAAGCCGAGCTGCACACCGCCGATCGCGCCGAGATCGTACGGCGTCGAGTCGATGATCGAGGGAACCGCCCCGAGGCCCTGCAGCCACTTCGACATCGCGGCGCGATCGAATCGGATCGTGGCGGGGCCGTGATCGTCGGGGCCGGTGTTACCGCGATGGAACAGCCACAGCTCGTCACCGACGCTCGCCGCACCCTCGAGGTTGATCGCGCCGCCGAGCTCGTCGTGGATCTTGCGATACAGCCCGGACGCGTCGACGATCTGAGTGGCGTAGCCGATCACCGCGATTCGTTCGCGCATGTCGCTCGAGCCCGAGCCGAACGCCCAGATCTCCTCGCCAACCGCAACACACGCCTCGAGATCGAGCTTGTCCTGCTTGTTGCCCAGCGCGACCTCGAATCGCCGGCGACCACCGGCGCCACGCGGCAACGCGATCGCAGCGACCTCGTCGCGACCGACCGTGGCGATGAACGCCGCGTCGTCCTGGATCACGACGAGCCGGCCACCTGAAAACGCGAGGCCCGATGCGGCGCGCACGTGGGGAGGGCGATCTTCGTCGGGCGACGCGGCGGCCGTGTAGTGCAGTTCGCGCACGCCGATCACGCGAATGCGGAGGTCAGGGTCGAGCCGGGCTCGGATCGCGTCACGCGCCATGGCAGCGTTTGTACTTCATGCCGCTACCGCACGGACACGGCTCGTTGCGCCCGACCGCAGCCGGTGTGCGCACGGGCTCGGCGGTGGCCTTGCCGTCGATGTAGAACCACGCGCCGTCGATCTTGCGGAACCGCGAGCGCTCCCGCTGGGCAAATGCGCGCTTGGCGGTGGTGCCGCGACGCGATGAACTCGACGATGCCGGTGGTATCGGATTCGCCGCCGGCCTCGGTCGCCACGATCTCGAGACCCTGCCACTCGGTGTCGCGCGCCCACGCGGTCATTGCGGGGACATCCAGCTGGTCGCGCGTCGAGTCGTCGTGCGTGGCGACCAGATAGTCGATCTCGCCTCTCACGTACGCCGCGTAGCGCGATCGCATCAACGCGAGCGCGGTCGGCGCCAGCTCGCCGCGATGATAACGCGCGCAGCAGGCCGGTTCGGGAGTGCCGGATCCGCAGGGGCAACTCATCAGAAGCAGCGCACGACGTCGAACGTACCGCTCACCGAGATCTCGCCGACGTCCTCGTCGGTGATCGAGAACTCGACGCTGCCGGCGACGCGTGGTTCGACGGCATCGATCGTCACCGAGCCGGTCGAGAAGTTCGTCTTCGTGTTGTTGTTCTCCGATCGCATCGCCGCGACCGAGGCCTCCTCGAATGCGCCGGGGAGCTTCTCGACGCTGAAGAACACGAACGTGCCCTCTGGATTGTTGAAGCTGAGGAAGTTGTCGAGATAGGTGTCGCAATCGACGCCGTCGCTGCCGATCTGCACCAGCATGAGGCTCGGATCGCTCTGATCCTGAACCGCTGCGCCGACCACGAGATCCGGCGCCGTGGCACCGTACTGGATCGTGATGTCGCCTTCGATCGGCTCCCCGTCGATGCCGCAAGAACCGAGGCACAGCAGGCAGCAGATGATTCGCATGGCTCATCGTAGCGCTGATCCGCAGTCGTCATGTGGGCGAGGTGCGAACCGTTACGCGGCGGTGGCGTGCCGCGTGCGCTCCTCGAGAATCACGCGCGTTCCGTTTGCAGGCGCGAGCGTGATGCCGCGGCGAACCACGGCGGCCGGGCCATCCGCAAGTCGCATCCGCGTGCGCAGCACGACGCTCTGCAACACCAGCCGCATCTCGGCTTGCGCGAAGGCCATCCCGATGCACCGACGCGTGCCGCCGCCGAACGGCAGCCACGTGTACGGATCGGGCTTGACGCCGATCCAGCGATCCGGATCGAAGCTTCTCGGATTTGGATACGCGGCGGCGCGATGGCCCGCGAGATAGATCGACGGTGCGATGCGCGTGCCGGCGGGGAGCATCCACTGGCCGAGCTGGTACGGCTTGACCGCGACGCGCCCGACGAGCGGCACGATCGGCCGGACCCGCAGCGACTCGCGGATCACGCAGTCGAGATATTCCTCTCGGCCAGCGCCACCAGTTAACAAACTGGCGCGCAGCTTGGCGAGCACCTGCGGATGCGCGAGCAGGCGATCGAAGGTCCACGCGAGCGCGGTGGCCGTGGTCTCGTGACCGGCGAGCAGCAGCGTCACCAGCTCGTCGCGCACCTCGACGTCACTCATCGGTGCGCCTTGCTCGTCGCGCGCGTCGAGCATCATCGACAGCACGTCGGCACCGCCGGTGGGCTTGTGGCGGCGCGAGGCGATGATCCCGTAGATCGATTCGTCGACCGCCGCCTTCAGCTTCGCGATCTTGAGCCACGGGATCGAGAGCGGTGACAGGCCGAGCAGGCCAGGGAACAGCAGCCACGGATTGGTGGCGACCTCGAGGAGCGCGAGCAAGCGTCCACGTAGATCGCCGCTGCTCGACACGCCGAACACCGTCCGCAGGATCACGTCGAGCGTGATCTCCTGCATCATCGAATGCAGCGCGAACGGCTGGTGCATCGGCCAGCGCTCGAGCGACGACTCCGTGGTCTCCGCCATCACGGTCGAGTAGGCCTTCATGCGCTCGCCGTGGAACGCGGGTAGTAACAGCCGGCGCTGGCGAAGGTGATCCGCACCGTCGAGCGTGAGGAGCGAAAACTTACCGAGCATCGGCTCGAGCAGCGTCGCGTTGCCTTGACCCGCGAGCAACGTCGCCGGATCGCTCGTCAGGACCTGCTTGATCAGATCCGGATCGCCCACGATCACGAACTTCTCGCCGCGCGGTGCGCTGAGGGTGAACACGTCGCCGTAACGCTGGTGGCATTCGTCGAGCAGCTTGAGCGGATGGATGATCCAGCGGCCGATCTGATAGAGGCCGGGAGCCTTCGAGCCGGGTGGGAACATCATCGGCCCTTGTATACCGCGCGCCAGCACACCGACTCGCCGGCATATTCGGCCGTCACTTGTTCCCAGGTGATGCCATCGATGTCGCCAAACGCGGCGTGCGCGGCCGGCGTGGCCAGGATCTCCTGCGCCTTCGCGGTGTCCTCGCCGAGCTTGCTCGCGAGGTTGACCTCGTGCCCGAACACTTCGGCGTCACCGACCCTGAGCACGCGGCCGAAGCCGAGTCCGACGCACAGCAGCACCTTGTCCTCGGGCTCGCTCCGCTTGCTCAGCGCCACGCACGCGGCCTGCATCGCGAGTGCGCTACGCGCCGCGGATTCCGCCGTCGGAAACAGCACCAACATGCTGTCGGCCTCGATCTTGACCAGTGTGCCGCCGTGCTGCGCGATGATCGGCACCAGCACGCGTTTCTGCTCGTGGATGGTCTGCAGGAAGTGAATGATGCCGAACTTGGCGACCTGCCGGGAGAAGCCGGCGAGATCGGTAAACATCACCGCCCACTCCCCACCGAAGCGGTCCCAGATCTCGCGATCGATCGCTTCTCGATCGCCGCCCGCGAGTCGCTGCTCGACCAGGTTCCACAACGCGCGAGCTTCGGGAGTCTCCATGTCGGTCCGGATGATACAGCGTGTTGATGAGCACGATCCTCGTCACGGGTGCCGGTGGTGGGCTCGGCTCGAATGTGGTACGTGCGGCGGTCGGGCGCGGGCATGCGGTCCGTGCCCTGGTCCGCGATCCGGAGAAGGCCAAGCTGCCCGAGGGCGTGACGGCGATCCGCGGCGACGCGCTCGATGTCGATGCGATGCGCCGCGCTGCCGAGGGTTGCGCCGCCGTGTTTCACCTCGCGAACGTGGTGATCGGGAAGGACTGGATCCCGGTCACGGCGAGGCTCCTCGACGCGGCAATCGCGGCATGCGCGAGTAGTGGGGCCCGGTTGGTGTTTCCGGCGAACGTCTGGGTGTTCGGGCGGGGAGTGCCCGGGCGATTGATCGACGAAACCGCACCGCATGCGGCGTGCTCGAAGATGGGGCGTGCGCGCGTCGCCAAGGAGAACGCGATCCGTGCCGCGAAGATCCGCTGGACGATGATCCGGCTGCCCGAGTTCTACGGCCACACGTCCAGACGCTGACCGGTGGTCCGTTGCGCGCGATCTCGCAAGGGCGGCGAGGCCGCTGGTGGGGCCCGGCGGATCACGCGATCGAGTTCGTCTACATGCCGGACGCGGCGACGGTGCTCGTCGAGGTCGGGCTTGCGGACGGCGTCGACGCCGAGCTGTTTCATCTACCGGGTGTCGCGCACACGACGGCGCGCAGGTTTCTCGACCGCGCGATCGAGAGCGCGCGCGGCGGAAGCTTCTCGGTGATGCCCGCCGCGCTGGTGCGTACAGGAAGTCTGGTGCATCCACTCGCACGAGCGTTCGCCGACATCCTTCATCTGTGGGAACACCCGATCCTGCTCGACGGCGCAAAGCTTCGTGCGCGGTTTCCAGATCTGAGGATGACGTCCTACGACGACGGGATCGCCGCGACGATCGCGTGGCATCGCGCGCACCCGGATGCTCGGACGTACTGAGGCGACGAGCTCCGCTGCACGGCCGCCGATGGGTCGTGCTGGAGGGCATCGAATCTCGAGATCGTGCGCGTGCCGCCCGGCGGCCCGCTGACACTTCTCGAGGCGCTCTAGCTGTTCGAAGGACGCGACCCGCTGCCCGTCGGGCGGGGTGCAGGCGTCGAAGGACGGGCGGAATTCTGGTTCGGGTTCGGGTTCGGATTCTGGCTCGGGCTTGGGCTCGGGCTCGGAGCTGCGGTGGCCGCGTTGGGCACCACGCCGACGTCAGGCGGCGGCAGTGCGGGGACGATCGCGGTCGGCTCGATCACCTGCGGCTCGCCCATCGGCGGGCCCTTGGTCTCTGATCCCGGGTTGTTATCGCGGCGGGCGGTCAGGCGCTCGTTCTTCGCTTTCGCCTTGTCCTTCTTGTTCTGTTCGCGCTGACGTTTGGCAAAAGTACTGCGTTGATTGGCCATGGGGGCTCCAGATTGTGAAAAAGGGCAACGAGTTAGCGCTCGGCCCTCTGATGAGACGTCCCGCTGTGTACCACGTGAAAAGACCAAACGCGAACCATGACCAGGAGATGACGCGCCTCGTTGTGAGCTGGTACCTATGCTGTACCGATGCATGGCGATTCGCTGGGCAAAGATGTCCTGTTGCCCCAATCGACGTATGTGCGAGACATGCGTCCCGCACTTCCGCCGGAGGTCTTCGAACCGGCAACGTCGCGGCTCGCGTTGGTTCCCGCTCACGTCGGCGTGATCTCGATCGCAATGCTCGCGATCATCGACGGCTGGGTGCCATGGATGGTGTGGCCGCTGCTCTCGATCGCGATCGGCGTCAGCATGTCGTGTCTGACGTTCGTCGCGCACGAGACCGTGCACGGCGGCATCGTCCGGAATCGCACCGTTCGCCACATCATCGGCTTCATCGGCTTCTTGCCGTTCATGGTGTCGCCGCGGCTGTGGGCGGCGTGGCACGACCGCGTCCACCACTCGACGGCTAACGTCAGCACCGATCCGGATACCTATCCGACGCTCGCCGAGTATCACAGCAGCCTCGGGATGCGGATCATGGTCGACAAGTTCGCGCCCGGCGGCGGACGCTGGCGCGGCATCCTCACGTTGATGTTCGGCTTCACCGGGCAGAGCACGATCCAGCTGCTGCAAGCGCGCCAGCGCCAGTACCTCAAGCCGCCGGCGTTCCGCCTGGCGATGGTCGAGACCGCGCTCGGGATCGCGATCTGGACCACGCTCGCGATCGTCGCGGGCTTCGTGCCGTTCCTGTTCGTCTTCCTGCTGCCGCTGATCGTCGCGAACGCGATGGTGATGGCGTTCATCCTGACCAATCACAGCCTGAGTCCGCGCGTCGAGATCAACGACCCGGTCGTCAGTGGACTGACCGTGACGTCTCCGGCTTGGTTTGAATGGCTGACGTTGTACTTCGGCTATCACGTCGAGCATCACGTGTTCCCCGCGATGAGCTCGCGCCACTCGAAGCGCGTGCGTGCGCTGCTCCAGCAGAAGTGGCCACAGCGCTACAAGTCGATGTCCTTTCGCAAGGCGCTGATCCGGATCCACCGCACGGCGCGCGTCTACAAGGATGCCGTGACGCTCGTCGATCCGATGACCGGTCGCGAGTTCCCGACGCTGACCCCGAGCGACCTGTCCCCGGCTGTGGAGTAATCGCTCGCTCGGTGTGAGCGGAGAGCGTCTCCGCACTGTTCACGGTGATTCGTGACCGGGACGTGACGAGCCGGGAGCCAGCGCGGTTCCTATGGTGACCCCATGGAAATCACGACTTTCGTACCGCAGGCCAAGTACGTGCGCGAGGTGCGCCCGGAGCTGCCGGCGGAGGCCTTCGAGCCCGCGACGTCACGGCTCGCGCTGATTCCCGTGCACCTCGCGGCGATCGTGTTCGCGACGCTCGCGATCGCGCTCGGCTGGGTGCCGTGGTTCACGGTGCCGCTGCTGTCGCTGGTGATCGGCATCAGCTTCGCGGTGCTCACGTTCGTCGCGCATGAAGCCGTGCACGGTGGCATCGTTCGCGGACGGATCTCCCGCCAGGTCGTGGGCTGGATCGGCTTCCTGCCGTTCACGCTGTCACCGCGGCTGTGGGCTGGGTGGCATGACCGGGTTCACCACGCGAACGCGAACGTCGAGAACGATCCCGACGGCTATCCGACGCTCGAGGAGTATCGCGCGAGCAAGACCATCCGGTTCCTCATCACCGCGTTCTCGCTCGGTGGTCGGCGCTGGCGCGGTGGGCTCAGCTTGATCCTCGGCTTCACGGTGCAGAGCTTGCACCAGCTGCTGGTCGCCAAGAAGCGCGAGTTCTTGAAGCCGCGCGCGTTTCGCCTCGCGATCGCCGAGACGCTGCTCGGCGTCGCGATCTGGGCGACCGTGGCGATCCTCGTCGGGTTCGTGCCGTTCTTGTTCGTGTACGTGTTGCCGCTGTTGATCGCGAACGCGATCGTGATGTCGTTCATCC
>JACCYD010000856.1 GCA_013696695.1 Deltaproteobacteria bacterium
GTGCCCCGCACCGTTCGACACCGTCTTGCTGTTGTAGTGATCGGATCCACCGCCGTCGATCAGCAGTCCGACGCCCGCGAGCCCGACGCCATTGGTCACCATCCGGCGGACGAGGTTGGTCGTCGACGGCGTGCATTGCCCGTCGACCGCGGGATCCGGCAGTTGCCATTGGCCGTAGGTGTCGTCACCGCCGAGGTCGACCACGACCGCCGCGGCGAGGATGCAGTCGCGATCTTGAAGTCCCTTGACCGCACGCTGGCAGCCCTTGGCCGGGCCGACGCCGCGCAGTCCAACCGCGCCCGGTGTGGTGACTCCGGTTGTGGCCGGCGCCCAGTTGATATCGACGACGTTCGAGCCGGCGTTGTTGTAGTAGCGATCGTTGCCGCCGGCATCGGCGATCAGCAGGTAGTCGTTCGCGTACAGGTTTCCGGTCGTCCCGCGATCGAGCGAGAACACCGGCCACACGCGAAGAGCCGTTCCGACAGGCTCCACACAGCAGATCGGATCTTCGATCGGGCCTGGGTCTCGCGGAAGCATGCCCGGATCGTCCGAGGCAGAGATCGTGTTCGCCGCGAGCTCGGCCTGAAGATCGCGCGCGGCTTGGAGGAGCTCGCTGGCGCAGTTCGGCACCGCCGAGAACCGCGATGCATCCACGGTTCCTGTGGCGAGCTGCGCGAGATCCTGTCCATCGATCGCGGTCTGGGTGATCGCGGTGCACCGATCGAGCGCCGCGACCGCGTTGGCCAGCCGGCCCGCCAACGCGGGCGGAAGGCGGGCCGAGGTGATCGCCTCCGTCGGATCCTGTGGCACGCCGAGTCGCGCCGACAGCGCGGTTGTCGCCCCGATCAGCGTAGCGATCGGAGCGTCGGGGAGCGGCAGCGGTTCCATCACCGGATCGAGGAGTGGCTGGTAGGGGGCGAGGATGTTGTGGATCGCGGTGTCGCCATTCGCGATCTGACCCGTCAGGTCGTCGGACCCCAGTTCGTTGCTGGTGGTATCGACATCGGGTGCGGGGACGCATGCCGCCAACGGCAGGGCGACCAACGCTCGGAGCAAGTCCTTCATCTGCGAGTCCTTTCGTGGTCGGCATCTTCTAGACCGACCGGTCTAGTCCTAGTTACACGTACTAGACCGAACGGTCCAGACCGATCGGTCTAGTGCGCGCGTGAGGACCGCGTTACGTGAGTTACTCGCGGGAGCGTTTTCACGCTCGGGCGTCGAACATGAGCGCGAGGGCCAACAGCTCGGCGACCAAGCCCAAGCTCACCGGAGCGTCAGACGTTGGTGAGGTCGACGCGATCGTGCGCCTGACTCGATTGGATGCGGGGAGGATTGCGAGGTATTCCTGCCGACAATTGGAGGTGGTTCGATGCAAAAGGTAATGGTCTCGTTGATGGCAACGGTCTCGCTCGTGACACTGGCGGGCTGCAAGAAGAAGGCTGGCGGTAGCGACTCGCTCGCAAAGATGGAGGGCTTCCAGAAGTCCATGTGCGAGTGCAAGGACAAGGCGTGCGCCGACAAGGTCAACGCGGACATGGCCGCGTGGGGAACCGAGATGTCGAAGACGGCCGACAAGAACGCCAAGCCCGATCCGGACATGGCGAAGAAGTCCGCCGACGTCATGACCAAATACTCCGAGTGCATGACGAAGCTGATGATGGCCGGCGCCGGTGACATGAAGGGCGGCGGCGATATGGGCTCGGCGAAGACACCTCCGCCCGACCAGGGCTCGGCCACGCCGCCCCCGGCCGCCGGATCGGCCGCCGCGAAGGAACCGCACAAGGCACTCGAGGCGCTCACCAAGGTGCCGGCGAAGGCGACCACCGCGAAGGTCGGACAGATGGCATGGGTGCTCCGCGGCACCGCGTTCGACTCGCCCGACTCCTTCCGCGTCGACGTCGACGAGGTCACCGCGATCGACGGCAACACTGTGACCACCCGGCCCGTCGCGCTGATGGCAAGTGGACCCGATTCGTGGAAGCACAAACCAAACCCGGACGAGCGCCCCTACGCGGGCCTACCGGGCCTGCTCGTCATCCCGGCGCGCACCGTCGAGGAAGTGAAGCCCAAGGTCGGCGACATCGTGTGGGCGTACATCGGCAACACCACGACGCCCGAGCTCACGCACGTGAAGGCCGTCGAGGGCGGCATCGTCACCTACGAGGTTCCCAATGCGATGAAGGACAAGCTCGAGGAGAAGAAGACCGACTTGATCGAACCCTATGGCAAGGGCGTCGCGCCGTTCACCATGGTCGCCTACACGGAGGGCACGGACACGAAGACGATGACCGTGCTCGCGATCTCTGGAGACAAGGTGTTCGGCTACGAGTTCGGCGGCAAGCTGGTCGAGCAGAAGAAGTCGGCGGTCAAGCCGCTCACCCCGGTGTTCAAGGATCGCAAGGTCGGCGACAAGGTCTTCGTCGTCGGGGAAGCGAAGCCTGAGGAGATCAAGGAGATCCTCGTGCCGAAGGAGCTCTTCAAGACCGGCGTTTTCACGCGGACCTGGATCGAGCTCTTCGATAAGGCGACGCCCTAGATGTCCTCGGCCGAAATTGCAGGCCGCTGATTGCAAGTGGGCTCGGTGAGGATCATGGTGTCGCGATCTTCTGAGGAGGATCGCGTGGGCACGCCATCGGTCACGGTCACAGTTACGGCAAG
>JACCYD010000883.1 GCA_013696695.1 Deltaproteobacteria bacterium
CTACGGCGCGACCTACCCCACCGCGTTCTCGCGAGGCGAGTCCGATGGCTACGACGACGGGTTGGTCGTCGGCTTCGACACCGGCTACGCCGACGGCTACGACACCAGCTACGCGATCGCGTTCGACAGCTGCTACGCGGACGCGTACACCGACGGCTACGAGCGCGGCCTGGCGACCGGCTACGACCCCGGGTTCTCCGCCGGCTACGACAGCGGCTTCAGCACCGGCTTCAGCGACGGCTCGAGCTGCGATTAGTCAGTAGAGCTGCACATCGCGGTCGCGGGCCCTGCCTCGTGCAGTTTCCATTGCATCGGCTCGGTCGCCGGTGAGCACCAAGACGAGCGGGAGACGCTGGATCACGCCTCGTGACCACATGCTGGTTGGTCGGGCTTCAGTCGCAGGCGCCGGTCGCGCAATCGCACGGCGCGGCCGTCGCGTTGACCTTGCACTCGTCGACGACCATGCCGGTCGAGATCAAGAACTGCTCGACCTGACGCATCGGCGCCGGCTTCTTGTTGATCCCGGAGTGCGTGCCGTTGTCCTCGATCGGCGGGATGTTCGAATCAAACGGCATCGGCGTCGGGTGATCGTCGTAGACGGTGACGCCGCTCTCGAGCGGACCATCGACCGGCGTCAGCCCCCACGGCGATCTCACCGACGGGCCGAGCATCGGCAGCCCCATCTCGCGCGCGACCAGCTCGCTCGCGATGTTGGAGACCAGGCAGTCGCCGATCGCGTACCACATCAGGATCTTCTTCTCGGGCTGACCGAACAGCGGATCCTTGATCACGTTCGCCGCGGTGGTCATCGGGTCTAACGGCTCGAAGCCCATGCCGAACGACATCGACAATGCGAGCTGATACTCCTCGGGATCGTCGTACGCGCCCTGCGCCGCACCGACGAGCAGCGCCCACGCGGTGGAGCGCTCGATCATCAACCACCAGTTACCGCCCGGCACCGCGAGCACGCCCTTGGTGATGTTCGGGTCGTACGCCATGAACGTGTTGCCCATGTTTCCGCCGAGCGAGCCACCGATATAGAAGGTGTTCGCCGGATCGATGAGCGGCGCGTCGTTGAACTTGAACTCGGCGGACTGCGCCATCGGGCCGCGCGCGATGTTCTCGAGCGCGATGAAGTCGATGATCGACTGCTCGAGCTTCTCGGTGACCTGCGTGCCCTTGTTGAGATCGTTGACCGCGAGCGGCGCGAGGTGGAGCTGGCGCGAGGTCAGGCCGATGAAATCGCCGGCGATGATGATGAAGCAGTGATCCTCGGCGAGCTCGGCGACGAAGTCGTCGTCGAGATACTCCTCGGCCGACCCGAACAGGCCGTGGCCGAAGATCACCGTCGGGCGCGGCAGCGTCGCGGTCTGCACGCAGTTCGGGATGATCGCGGCGAACCGCGCATCGCGCATGCCCTGCATCACCGGCAAGCCATCCGGGCCGCGGCGCATGATCGAGTTGTCGGCTTCACCGTTGGTCAAAAAGTCGGGCGACTTGAAGGTGCCGACGTAGCGCTTGAAGCTGGTGTCCGTGTTCGAGCGCGTCTCGGTGGTGAACGTGAGGTTCGCACCGGCGGTGCCGATCGCGGGCAACGCCGCCTCGCGCATCGTCGTCAGGTCGCTGCGGATGTACTCGTCGCTGACCGTGATGAAGTCCCACGCGAGCACGAGATCGTCCTTGGGAATGCCGGCGTCCTCGAGCGCCGCGATGGCCTCGAGCGTGCCCGCCTTCAGCGTGGCGAACTTGGGGTGCGTGAAGCTGCCGCCATCGCGGATCGCGGCGAACGCCTGCGGCACAGGGAGATCACCACCGTCGAGGGCCTTGACCGCGCGGCGGATGCCGACCGCGTGGCGCGTGTTCGGCTTCATGCGCGCGAGCGGGCGGATCATCAGGTTTCGTGCTTCCGCGAGCGCGATGTTTTGATCGACCTCGGCGAACAGCGGAACGCGCTCGCCGGTCGTCATGTCGATGACGACGACGGCCGCATCGGCCGCGAGCGACTCGTCGGGATTCTTGAACGACGGCAGTCCCGCAGGCGAGACGCCGCTGGGGAACGCCGCGAGGATCGGGCCGAGCGTCGAGAAGCCATCGCGGCGATTGAACGTCCCCGGGTCGATGGAATCGCCGTCGACGTTGACCGGCATCGCCTCGGCGGGGATGTCGAGCCGGAAGCCCGTCGCCGACGTGGCATCCGCTTTCGCGTAGATCATCGTCGGCCACGGCATCATGCAGGCCTGTCCACCGAGCGGATTGCACTCGTCGGGGATGCCGCCGGTGTTGCCTTCATCACCGCCACAGGCGGCCAGCAACACCACGATACAAAGCTGCCGTGTCCTCATCGGAGGCGACCGTATCACCGCGGGATGGCCGGCAGTGAGCCGATCGTTCCGGCAGCCGGGCGGCCGCATGTGGCGCAGCTCACCTTGTAGATGGCGCGGGTTTGCTGGAAGGTACGCGTTCCTTTTTTGGCCGCTTGTGTACGTCCCGCTGCTCGATCGCCTGCTCTATCGCCATCCCTTCGAGGGTGGAAGTGCGCGGCGTTACGCGCGCGACGAGCGGCCGGCCTTCGGGGATCTCGACGACCGGCTGCTCGACCGGCTCGCGATGACCGGCACCGAGAGGCTGCTGGATCTCGGGTGTGGGCCCGGCACGTTTTCGCGTTGCGCCGCGGTGCGGCATCCGGGCCTTCGAGTGATCGCGATCGATCCGAGTCGCGACTTCACTCGTCATGACGAGGATGCCGGCTGCGAGCGGTTGTCGACGGTGCGCGCGGCGGGCGAGGACTTGCCTCTCGCCGACGGCTCGATCGACGTCGCGATCTGTCTGTCGTCGATCCGTCACGTCCGCGATCGCCAGCGCACGTTCCGCGAGCTCCGTCGCGTGGTGCGCGGCAAGCTGATGATCGTGGAGCTCGATCCCGCCGCCACACCCGAGCGCCTTCACGCGCACGCGGATCACCTGCGGTCGGCGATCCTCCGCCGCGCGTTCGGTCCGCTCGTGCTGCGCACCGCCCCACCCGCCGAAACGATCGCCGCACTCGCGATCGACGCGGGATTCATGCAGAAGGCCCTCGTCGCCGATCCGGTGCAGCCGGTCTACATCCTGGAGCTCGCGTGAAGTCATGGGCGCGACGCACCGCCGAGCTGCACGGCGAGCTGCGTGCGATCGCGGAGCCCGATGTGATGTGGTGGCTCCTCGCGGGCGGGGTTGCTGCGGTCGAGCTGCGCGGCGCCGAGGGTGCCTACGTCCTCTCCGATGCGACGCCGCCCGGGGATACGTTCATCGGCTATCGCGATCCGCGGCCGATCACGATCGACGACGCGATCGCACGCGCGCGAGCTGCCGCGACGGCGCTCCGAGAGCTCGATGGTCAGCTACCCGGCCAGCCGCTCTGCGTGACGCTCGGTAACCCCGCGCCTACGAGCGCGCACGGGGCGGTGACCGTGAAGAGTCAGCTCGACGTCGCTGCATTTGCCATCGGCGACCGCTGCGTGATCGGCAAGCTCGATGATCCACAGCTTCGCGAGCAGCTCGCGGCCGCGGTTTCAGGGGCGTCGCCCCCGCCGTGGCACGGTTCGACTCCCTTCGTGTGTGTCTCGATCGGCGACGACAAGCTCGAGACCTGCCGTCATGCCCATCGCCGTGCGTGGCGAAACGGAGCCGGGCCGTGGCTCGGGCTTGGTCGGGCATCGGATGGTACGCAGGGCGCCCTCGCGACGATCACCACCTGTCACCTCGTCGTCGACGGGTACGGCCACGCGCGGATCGCGGGCCGGATCGCCGAGCTGATGGCCCGCGCTCCAGCATCGACCACACCTTCGCTCCCATTGCCGGCCTTGTGCGCCGTCGAGGGTGGCATTCCCCTTGGAGTGGTGTGGCGCGAGCTGCCGCATCCATCACCCCGCGTGCTGCCGCTCGGCTACGCCCTCGGTCGCGTGCTGCACCAGATGGCCGGGCACCGCGATGCGAAGTTCTCGCCCACGTTCCAGATTCCGATCGCGCCAGGTGATCGCGACGATCCGATGCGGAACCGGCGCCGCGCCGCCGCCAGTATCTTGAGCGTGCGTTTCGAGGACGGCCAACCCGAGCCGTTCGATGTGTTCGCGACTCGCGCACGCGCGATCCTGTCGCGCGAGGCCAGCGGCCACGGGTTGTGGACGCGGTCGGTCGCGGCCGCTCGTGGGATGCCCGGACCGCTCGCGTGGAAGCGTCGGAGCATCGGTACTTCGCGCGCGCGCTGGCTCGATCGGTTCGCCGAGGTGATCGGCGGCCGCGCGTGCCTGTCGAAGATCGCGGTCGACACGCCGCTGCCCGCGAGCTGTGCGGTGTCATCGCCGGCGCGGCTCGCGACTCCTCGAGATCCGCTAGGCAGCTGCGTGCTGACGATCCTCGAGGATAGCTCGCGATCGGCGATCACCGCCTGCGGATCGGGAATCGCGGGAACCTCGGCGGCTGCGGATCACTTGCTCGACGAGCTGTTGATGCTGGTCTCGGCGTCCGAGCCGCGCGAAGCAGCGATCTAGACGCGACAGGAGTCGCGGTTTCCCGGTCGTTAGATCGCGTGGCATGCTGCGACCATGTGGTCGCGTCGCGAGGTCCTGCAGCTCGGTGCGCTCGGTACCCTCACCGCGCTCGCCACTCCTGCCCTGGCGAAGGATTCCGTGAAGCTGATCACCCGCCCGATTCCGTCGACCGGCGAGCAACTGCCTGCGATCGGGCTCGGCTCGTATCAGACGTTCGACGTCACCGACGCGTCGAAGGTCCGCCCGGTGCTCGCCAGGTTCCTGGAGCTCGGCGGCCGCGTCGTCGATAGCTCGCCGATGTACGGGCGCGCGGAGGCCGCGATCGGCGAGATGCTCGAGGAGCTTCGCAAGGGTGACGTTGTCGTGCCCGAGCCGTGGCTCGCCACCAAGGTGTGGACGACCGGCAAGCGCGAGGGCATCGCGCAGATGACGACGTCGATGCAGCGGCTCGTCGGGCGCGTCGAGCTGATGCAGATCCACAACCTGGTCGACTGGAAGACCCAGCTCGCGACGCTGCGCGCGTGGAAGACGGCCGGCAAGATCAAGTACCTCGGCATCACGCACTACGGATCGCTCGATCAGCTCGAGCAGGTCGTGCGCGCCGAGAAGCTCGACTTCGTGCAGCTGCCGTATTCGATCGTCGAGCGCGGCGCCGAGAAGCGGCTGCTGCCTGCCTGCGCCGAGCACGGCTGCGCGGTGCTGGTGATGGAACCGTTCGCGAAGGGCGCCCTGTTCGCGAAGGTCAAAGGCAAGGCGGTACCCGGCGTCGCCAGCGAGCTCGGATGCACGAGCTGGGCGCAGCTGTTCCTCAAGTTCCTGCTCGCACATCCGGCGGTCACCTGCCCGATTCCGGCGACGTCGAAGGTGCCGCACGTCGAGGACAACCTCGGGGCGATGCGCGGCACGGTGCCGACCGCGGCGCAGCGCGATGCGATCGTCGCCGCGTTCAAGCGTTGACGACCAGCTCGACGAGCGCCGCGAGCCCCGCGAGTGACTCGTCCACCCCGAGCGCGCGCTCGAACGCGGCGAACGTCGCCGGCGCGTCGCGTGCGAGGGACGCGAGCGCTTCCTTCGGGCCGCGATACCACACGCCGCGCAGCGCGAAGTGATCCTCGAGCAGCTGGTACAGCAACCAGTGATGGCGGTAGCGCGCCTCGAGATCGCCGCGCCGGATCCGCGCGAGCATCTTGTGCGCCCACACGCGACGCATCTGCGCGTCGTCGGCGGTCAACGCGGGTGGCCCGCGCCGCTCGAGCTCGGCGATCCGATCGAGCAACGGCTGCGCGAGACCGCGCTCGTCGAGCAACACCCGAGCGCCGACGAGCTTGAGCAGCTCGGCATCGGGAGTGGTCTCGAGGACGGCCGTCGGATAGACGAACGCGTCGAGATAGGTGCCGCACCACAGTCGCGCGTCGCGGATCGTCGCACCGACCTCCGCGAAGCCGGCAACATCGACGTCGCTCTCGGGCGTCTCGTCGCCGCGCGCGTGAGATCCGTAGAGCAACAGCGTGTGCAGGCCGTGCCGCCGACGCAGCTCGTCGGTCAGCGCGTCGAGATCACTCGGTCCAGACATCGGGCGATCAGTCTAGTTCTCCCCCGGCCCGCGAACTTCCTAGTTCGCCCTGATGAAGTCGGGGTCACCCTTCAAGAAGTTCACGATGTTCTTCGCGGCCCGTACGCCCTGCCGCTCGACCGACTCGTACGTGCGACTGCCGACGTGCGGCGTGACGAGGATGTTGTCGACGCCGATGAACGGATGGCCGGCGACCTGCGGCTCCTTCTCGAGCACGTCGGTGGCGTAGCCGCCGAGCCGACCGGTCTTGCACGCCTCGGCCACCGCGGCCTCGTCGACGAGCGCGCCGCGTGCGGTGTTGATCACGAGCGCGCCCGGCTTGAGGGTCTCGATCCGCGTGGCATCGAGCCAGCGCTTGTTGGCCGGCGTCAGGTTCATGCTGAGCGAGATCACGTCGGCGCCGCGTGCCGCTTCGTCGAGGCTGGCGGCGCGCTCGATGCCGTGTTTCGCCGCGAACGCGTCGTCCCACGAGATGTCGAAGCCGACGACGGACATGTCGAAGGCGACCGCGCGCCGCGCGACCTCCTTGCCGATCCGGCCCATGCCGAGCAGCGCGAGCCGCTTGCCCGCGAGCTCACCACCGGTGATCCGCTTCCACTGCCCTGCCTTCGTCGAATTGAGGTGCAGCCAGAAATGCTTCGCGAGAGCGACCATCAGCCCGAACGTGTGCTCGGCGACGGTGGTGTGGTTGACGCCCGGGGTGAACAGCACCGGTAGCCCCTTCGCGGTCGCGTGATCGACGGCGATCGAATCGAGCCCGATGCCGTACTTCGCGATCACCTTGAGCCGCGGCATCGCGGCGTCGATCACCTTCGGCGTGAACGCGTCGTCGCCGTTGAGCACGCCGTCGAAGCCTTCGCCGGCGAATAACTCGAGGAGCTGCGCTTCGGTGAGCGGCCCTCTCGCATTCACGATCTCGAAGCCGCTCGCGGCGAGCACGTCGTGGTGGGGCCCTTTGGTGTCCTGGAAGCTGGTCGTGGTCACGAGGATGCGCATGATCGTTTCCTTCGGCCGCGTTGCTTACCACGACGCGTGGTCAATCGATCGGGCACTCGCAGACGTAGTCGCGCAGGTCGTTGCAATCGCGATCTTCGAACCCGACTTGATCGGTGCGGATGCAATTCTCGCCGTTGCCGCCGTCGGGCTGGCCGCCAATGAACGGCAGGAACGTGGCGGCGCTCCCGTCGAGCTTCAGCCAGACGTCTCGGTGACGGCGTCGGTGATGCCCGTCCAGTCGCCCGTGAACGCATCTTGTTCCAGCGAGCTCTCGACCACCCATAGATCGGCGTCGTCGGCCATGCAGTCGGCGCGCGCCTGATCCCAGGTCACCAGCGCCGCACCCTCGCGATATCGATTCGTCAGGTTGGGACTGGGACTCGCCACGTAGGCCGCGTCGGTCGCGCAGGCGCGCACGGAGGAATCGGTGGGGCCGTCGCTCCGCGGGCCGTCGACCCCGTCACCCGGGTTGCCGTCGTCGACGCCTGGCCGGACCTCGTCGAACGAGATCCGTCCGCAGCCGGTGGCCACGATCAACACGAGCGCCGCGCGCATCCCGTACGACTGTAACCGGTCGGCACCGAGCGCAGTTCTCAATCGAGCTGGACCACGAGGTCGGAGCGGGCGGCCAGGCGGGCCCGGCCGGCGTCGCCGATCGGGTTCCCTCGGAGATCGAGAGTCTGCAGCGCCGAGGCGCGCGGGCCATCGAGCAGGGAAGTCACCGCGGCATCGTCGATCGCACAGGCCGTCAGCGCCAGGTGGTGGATCGACCACGCCGCCGCATCCCCGGTCAGCACCGCGGTCATGCGTGCATCGAACCTGTGGTTGGTGAACCGCAGGGTCTTCAACTTCGCCAGGTGTGGCGACGCGGCGAGATCCTGCAGATGGGCCTCTGCGATCGCGGGATCGTTGTCGGCGAACTCCGCTTCCGTCGACACGGTGAGCGCTTCGAGGTGATCGAAGTACGGATGGCTCGACAGCGCGGTGACCTCGGGCTCGTCGAGCGAGGGCAGCTCGACCTCGAGCGCGCAGATCCGCCGAATCGCTGGATCGACCCAATGCTCGCGCGACAGCCTCCCCTTCAGCGCCAGCGTGGAGAGCAGCGGCGCGACGCGATACACGGCACCGAGCCGCGCCAGGACATCGTCGGTGGTGACGATGCGCTCGACGAACCCGCGGCGAAACGTGACCTCGGGCTTGGTCGATGGCGTGCCCGCGATCGTGGCGACCGGACCGGCCCACGCGACCTGATGTGCGTCGAGCAGCCGTTTCTCGGCCGCGCGCAGCGCAGGGTCTCCGTGGAACGCGGGTAACGCGAGCCGGCACTGCACCTGGATCAGGTCGCCTCGCTGATCCCCTCGCGAGACGAGGAGGTCGCCGTAGACGAGGCGCAGCTCGTCATCATCGGGTGCATCGATGATCGCTTCGAGCAGCTCGCTCTCTGTCACCGCGCTCGCCACCGACGGGCGCCGCGACAGGCCGCGCACGAACGCCTCGAGCTCGGCGATGTTGCCGCGCCACGGCAGCGCAGCAAGCCTCGCGAGCAGTGTCGAATCGAGCGCGTTGGCGCCGACCACGGCGAGCGCAGGCGCGAGGAGCGCCGGAAGATCCGCGACGTGCTCGCGCAAGGCAGGGACGCGGAAATCTCCGTCGGCCGTCAGCGCCGCCAGGAGATCGCCGCGGAACAGCTCGAGGTCC
>JACCYD010000912.1 GCA_013696695.1 Deltaproteobacteria bacterium
GAGCTGTTCCAGACCAAGGGCTACTTCCAGATGCACTACTTCAACCCCGGCGACGCGCCGGTGATCGCGAAGGTCACGGTCAGCGCGTACCCGTTGATCGCGGAGCTCGCCGCGGACACCGAGTTCTATACGCGTACCGATCTCATCGCGACGTACAACAACGACATCGTGATCCCGCCCAACGCGATCGACCTCACGATCACCGCGACGTGCCCCGCGGTCGACGCCAAGATCTGGCAGATGTCGACGCACTCGCACAAGCAGTCGATGACGACGCGCGTGAGCGAGGCCGGCGGGATGATCTTCGAGAGCAACGACTGGGAGCACCCGGGTGAGCGCCGCTGGTCGGCGCCGGACTTCCATCAGTTCACCACCGGCGAGATGACCTGGGCGTGCACCTATACGAACCTCGGCGACAACGCCGCTCGCACGATCCGCGCGGGTCAGAGCGCCGCCACCGACGAGATGTGCATGATGACCGGCTACTACTTCCCGGCGAACGGCCCGAAGGGCTGCGTCATGGACAGCGGCGAGTGCACCTGCTTCCTGTGATCGCGAAGCGAAGCTAATCCACAACAGAGCAGACCCGCCCGCGACCGCCGGCGGGTCTTTTATCTTTAGGGCTTGGCTGAAAACCGCTGGTAGGCGACCGACAGCGCACTCGCGAGGGCGCGCAACTCTTCGAGGTTGCCGCCGTTGATCGCATCGCCGGCTGCGAGCACCGCAACCACGCGATCGTTGACGACCACCGCCGCCGAGCTCGGATCCGCAGGTCCACCGAGCAGGTCGAACAGCGGATCCTTGCCAGCGGGCAGCGCCGCGGCGGGATCGAGAGCTGCCTGGAGCAACGAGCTCGCCGCGATCGCGAGCTCGATCGATTCGACGCCGGCCATCAGCCGCGCACCGTGACCGCGTGCGCCACGCGCGCGCTCGTTCGCGACGGTGACGAGCAACAGCGCGTTCCACCGGGTCGCGGCGTGCTTCATCAGCAAGCGATCGGCGGTTGCTCGCGACAACGCGCGCTCGATCTCGCGGACGATCGAGAGGTCGGTCGCGATCTTGCCGAAGGTTGGCGTTCGCGCGGGCTGCGCATCCTTCATGGCCTCGGGCGGCGGCGTCGACAGCGACGCGCGCATCGTTTCGGCATCGTTGGTAGGGGGCGGCGGCGTCAGCGACGCGCGCACCGTTTCGGCATCGTTGGTAGGCGGCGTCGTCAGCGGCGCGCGCACCGTCTCGGCATAGTTGGTAGGTGGCGGCGGCCGCGATGGCGGCTCGAGCTTCGGTCGCGTCGGCCTGATCGAGGCGTCCGCGGGATGCGGCTCGTCGTCGTCGTCGGCTTTTAGCGTTCGAGTCTGCGGCTGCGGTGCGACCGGAAGCGGGGTGGGTGGGCGCTTGATGAGGTTCGGCGTCGCGCGCTGCGGAGGCGATAGGTTCTGGCGGGTCACACGCTCGGACTCGACGGCTTCCATCGCTTCGCTCGGAACGATGATCGCCGGGCGCGTCGGGCGCGTCGATGCCGCGATCGCGGGCGAGAAATCATTGCTCGGCGGCTGGCTCACGGCCTGGGCCGCCTCCCCGAGGACCGCCTCGAGATCGGGCGCCGGAATCTCTCGCGTCGGCCGCAGGCGTTCCGGCGGCGGCGGCTCGTCGGCATCGAGCTCGAGAGACACACCCTCCGACACGGCGCGGGACGTCGGCTTCGGCGGCATCGGGGGTATCCGCGGCGGCATCCGGATGACGTTCCGCGAACCGATCGGTGGCGTACGGGTCTCGAAGCTGTCGGGGCGCGGCTTCGCCCCCGAGCCCTCGCTTGGCCGCTGCTTCGCCCCCGAGCCGTCGGACGCTCGCATCGGACCAGATCCGTCGCTCGACGGTAACGGATTCGGCGCCGAGCCTCGCTCGGGAATCTGGATGACGGGTGCCGCGCGACTCGGTGCACGAGGCGGAGGCATCCCGAGCGAGGTGCTGCGGAGATCGATGGCATCGTCCTGGTCGACGTTGACCGGCGACATCGTCGACGAGATCCGCACCGACGCCTGGTGGCCGTGAGTCGGGGTGACCGGTGGAATCGGTTCGAGATCGGCTTCCAGCGGAGCCTGCATCACCACCGACAAGCTCTTGCGATGGCGATTCGGCCGCCCGCGGCCGATCGCGGGCAGCGACGGTCCGATCGGCGGCGGCGGGGCACCCGCAAGCCGCTGCACCAACCGCTCGATGAAGATCGCGGGGGTCACCGCGAGCTCGATCGGCGTCGCCAGCTCGCTGCGCAACACGTCGGGGAGCGCGGGAGTCGGATCGCGCGCGATGACGACG
>JACCYD010000922.1 GCA_013696695.1 Deltaproteobacteria bacterium
GAGCTGTGGTGAGGCAGCTTGTAGTCGGTGCCGAACGAGGTGCCGGTGACCGGCATCGACGCCCACCAGAGATTGCTGCCGCTGCCGCGGTGGATCAGGTGCGCGTAGCCGTTGCACGTCGTCACCACCGGCGCCGTGACGCTCTCCATCCCGATGTTGTTGTTGACGACGTACGTCGAGCCGGGCCGCGCGACGAGCTCGCGCACGGTGTTGTGCGAGATCTCGCCGTAGATGCCGTACGGGAACGTCCATCCCCAGGTGATCGTCTCGTCGACCCAGTACGCGCGAAGCTTGCCGTTGACCGTCGCGAGCGAGACGTCGGGCGAGTACGCGTTCTCGAGGTCGTGTGACCAGATCGTCGTCAGCGTCGTGGTGTCGAGACGCGACAGGACCACGTCGCCACGGAAGCTCGACGCGACGTAGAGCTTGCCGCCGAGCACCGCGAGCCCGAAGCCGCTGGTCGTCAGATTCGTCGTGGTCAGCGCCACCGGCGCGGACCACGGCGCGAAGCGCTCGGCGGGCTTGGTGATCATGTAGAAGTAGCCCGCGCTCGTCGTGTACACGATGGTCAGCAGGTTGTTGTAGACGGTGATCGCGAACGATCCGGAGCTCCGCATGGGGATGACGTCCCCGGCGACCGACCACCTGTTGCTCTCGTAGGTGGCCCAGTTGAACAGGCCATCGCTGACCGGGCTCGGGTAGACGGCCCACAACTTGTTGTCGAACGTGACCATCTGGACGTCGCCGCCGGTGTGGTGTTCCCCGTACGTGGTGGCGCGCACGAGCACGCCCGAACCCCATTGCGAGGCCGACAGCTCGCTGTCGATCATCGAGGTTTCGAGGTCGTCGAGGTCGGGATCATCGACGCAGGCGGCAAGGCAGCAGGCAAGGGCAAGGCTCGATAGGCGCATGCTCCCTAGTGCCGGCCCGCGTCAGATGTGACAGGTCGTACTAGAGTCGCCGCGTGAGCTTCAACGTCGGTGGGTTGTACGTAAAGGCCAGGCGAGGCGTCGACGTCGGCGCGGTCATCAAGGCGATCACTCAGGTGTGGACCAAGCGCGGCGCGAAGGTCGACGCGAAACACGATCCGCGAACGCTCGAATCACTCGGCCTCGAGGACACCCGGCGGATCGGGTACGCCGTGTGCGAGGCCGGCGGCTGGATCGTCGTCGCGGAGTCCGAGCAGTACACGTTCGATCACGGCGTCGCCGCGCACGTCGCGAAGACACTCGGCGTCGAGTGCCTGTGGTACGGCATGTTCGGCGCGACCGGTCACGGCGTCGCGCAGCGCTTCGGCAGCAAGCCGGTGCGGGTCTCGGGTTACGGCGAGGTCGAGGAGCTGGTCGGCGAGCTGCCGCTGGCGTTCGCGCACTACAGCGAGCCAGACGGCAAAGACATCACGTACGTCGGCTTCAGCAAGGCGACAGACCGCAAGTACGACTACGGCCCGATCGAGGACGACGAGGAGCCCGAGCCGGCCGCCAAAGCACCGAGCAAGCCCAGCACCAGGCTGAAGGCGCCGTTCAAGCCGGTGCGCGTGCGCCACGGCAAGGAGCTGCTCGTTCGCGACGGGTTCGCGCTCGCGTGGTTCCTGGACGGTTCGGTCGCGAAGACCCGCAAGGCGATCGGCGTGGCGCTCGACAAGTACGTCGCGTTCGTCCCCGAGAACATGCTGCGCTGGGCGTTGCTCGGCTCGAGCTCGACCACGGTCCGCGCGTTCTCGTCCTCGACGGTGTCGCGCACCCACGCGGTGCTGAAGAAGGCCGATCCGTATTTCTGGCTCGGCAGCGACGATGCTCCCGAGACCGGCAAGCCGCAGACGGAGGAGCCGAACTGTCCGGCGTTCCTGGTGACCGCCAGCGCGAACAGAGATCAGCCCGGTGTCGTCGAGATGCGGTTCGCGAGCGATTTCGTCTGGCAGGTCGGGGTCGACGCGATCGTCGCATTCGCCGCAGACGTCACCGAGAGCCTGCCGGTGATCTCCGGATACGGTTCGCTCGAGGTGGCGATGCATCCGATGATCACGGGCCTGTCGTCGCAACAACAGCGAGCGGCCCGCGCGATCGCGCTCGCGCACACCGGTTACGACGTGGCGAACAACGATTCGACCGCGATGGAGCTCGAGGGGAGATGTCGTGGTGCGCGGTGGCTGACGATCCTTGGCCCGAAGCTCGCCGCGAAGGTGAAGCCCGCGCTCGCCAAGACCGGCGCCGAGCTGATCGCTGCCGGCAACAACCTCGTCGTGCGCGCGGGTGCCGAGCCGCTTCCGGATCCGGCCCCGGCACTGCTCGGCAAGGTGACGAAGGCGCTGCTGCCGGTCACGTTGTTCGACGATCGCTACGTCTCCGGCGTGTTCGAGGATCCCGAGACCGGCGAGGCCGATCCGGTGACGTATGCCGCGTGGGAGTTCCGCTTTCTCGGTGGGCTCGCCGGTGCGATCGCTTATCTCGAGAGTCAGCGTGATCGCGCGAGCAAGCAGCGGCTGCTCGAGATCCGGATCGCGCAGGGCAGGTACACGGTCGCGCAGAAGGCGTTCGACGCGGTCGCGAAGGCGGGGTCGAAGGATCGCGAGCTCGGCAGCGAGTTGCTCGCGATGTCGAAGCTCGCCGAGACGGCGAAGCGCAAGGCGGACGCGCTCGCGTGGATGCTGCGCTTCCGCGACTCGGACAAGTCGAA
>JACCYD010000926.1 GCA_013696695.1 Deltaproteobacteria bacterium
GTCGTGGATCAGCTGCATCGGCGACAGGTTCTTGCCGGTGTTGTACGCGGGGCAGTAGTTGGTGCAGCGCGCGCACTCGGTGCACGCGTAGGTGTCCATCAAGCTCTTCCACGAGAACTGCTCGAACTTGGCCACGCCCCACTGGTTCTCGTCCTCGAGATCGAGCTTCGGCATGTCGAGCCGGCGCTCCGAGCGGTTGCGCGCGAAGATGTTCGGCAGCGCGCCCAGCAAGTGGATGTGCTTCGAGTAGGGCAGGTAGTTCAAGAACGTCAGGATGATGAGGACGTGCAGCCAGTAGCCGAACTGCACACCGCGCGCCGCCGCATCCGCCGACAGCGGACCGAACGCGGTGGCGACGAACGACGACACCGGCATGTACCAGGGCGCCGAGCCGCCGGTCGCGGCCATCTCTCCGGCCACGTGATACCCGTGATAGAGGAAGTGCGTCACCATCAGCGAGCCGATGCCGCCGAGGATCAGGCCGGCATCGAGGTTCCACGGGATCAGGTGCGGCTTGACGATGGTGCGGCGAACGATCGCCCACACGATCATCAGCAACACGACGAGGTTCATCACGTCGATCGCGAGGTAGATCGGTTGGTTCAAGACATCGGGCAGCAGCTTGAGCGACACGCCCGGGATCACGCCCGACACGATGATGTCGACCGTCGCGACCGTGATGATCAGGAAGCCCCAGAAGATGAACAGGTGGTGTTTCGAGGTGCGGTGCTGCGGCCCTTCTTCCGCCACCTTCTTCTGGCCGAAGAAGTAGACGCCGACGTCCATCAAGCGACCCGGGAGATCGTCGAGGCGCGGTCGCGGATCGGCGACCCCGGCAAATACGGCACGACCGAATACCCACGTCGTGCGCGCGAAGAACGCGAAGGACGCCGCGAGCAGGAGGATAAAGATGACCTGGGTCACGACCGCACGGAGATACCACGATTGCGCAGGGGCGGCGCGGTCTTGGGCGACCTTGGACTGCTTGGAAACCGCGGCCGATCGCCGCGCCTGGTACGGCCGCGTCGGTGTCGGTTCGATGCCTCCGAGGTGTGACGCGCTTCAGCGCACGGCCGTCTCTCACGGGAAGCTGACGGCAAGAGTGGGCCCGTGTGGAGCTTCGCATTGTCGATGAGGTCCGGAGAGTTCAAAGTGTAAGGAGCGACGTCGCGAAGCTGTCCATGACGCGAGCACAGGCAAACATCCTGGTCGTTAGCGACCTGCACTTCGGAGAAGAGCTGCTTCCGGGCGCCTCTGCCGAGCGCAAGCGCGCCATCGACCTCGGCGCGACCGCATTCCGCGACTTTCTCCGTCATCACACGGTGCGGCGCCAGCACGGCCGGCCGTGGCGGCTCGTGATCGCGGGCGATCTGTTCGACTTCATGTCGGTCGTGATCGAGGGTAACAAGGACGGACCATCCCGCCCCGCGAAGACGCGCGACGAACGCGTCTACGGCCTCGGCCGCAGCGTGAAGACCGGCGTGCTCCGCATGCGCGCGATCTGCGAGCATCACCGTCCGCTGCTCTCCGATCTCGCGCGGTTCGCCGCCGCCGGCCATCACGTCGACATCGTCGTCGGCAACCACGATGTCGAGTTGCTCGCACCCGAAGTCGCAGAGGAGCTCAAGTCGCACATCGTGATGGCGCATCGCGCGAGCTCGCCCGCGCTCGATCCCAACCGCGTCGATTCGATGATCTCTCGCGTCCAGATCGTGCCGTGGTTCGTGTACGTGCCGGGCGTCGCGTGGATCGAGCACGGCCACGTCTACGACGAGGGGTGTTCGTTCGAGTTCAACCTCGCGCCGATGGATCCCAAGGACGGAAATCTGATCTTCAACGCCGACTACGCCGCGGTTCGCTACCTCGGCAGCGCGGTGCCCGATCTCGATCCGCACGGCATCGAGTCGTGGGGCTTCTGGGGCTACATGCAGTACTCGCTCGGCGCCGGCTGGAAGTTGGGGAGCCGGCTGTGGGTCGCGTACGCGCGGTTCGTCGGCTCGCTGTTCCGCGCGCGCCGCCTCCATCGTTCGATCAAGCGCCGCGATCGCCGCAGCCGCGAGCACCGCGCCCGCCTCGCACAGGTCGCCGAGGCCGGCGGGATCTCGCTGGCGTCGGCCAACGCGATCGATCGGCTGTCGCGCGCGCCGCTCACCGCGTCGTTCCGCCGGCTCGGGCGGCTGATGATGCTCGACCGGTTCGGGCTCGCGATCGGCGTGGTGTTCGCCAGCGTGCTCGCCCTGATCTTGTTACCGATCGTCTACGCACTGCTCGCGATCGCCGCCACGATCGGCGCGGCCGCCGGCATCTCGCACTGGCTCGGTACGCACCTGGTGACCAGCCAGCTGCCGATGCGCGCGATCCCGCAGCGCATCCGCAAGCACGTCGACGCGCCGGTCGTCGTCTTCGGCCACACCCACGATCCGCGATGGCAGCCGCTGCGATCCGGCGGCCTCTACGTCAACGCAGGCACCTGGTTGCCCGCGACCAAGCCGGGGCTGCGCCGCTGCTTCACGCACGTCTTGATCGAGCCGCGCGATGGTCAAGCGCCCGCGGTCACGCTGCGCCAGTGGCGCGAGGGTGGTAGCCAGCCGTTCGACGCGCGCGCGGATCTCGGCGCGGGTGTCCACACGCTCCCCGGGTTCACGCTCGATGACGAGTTGCTGCACACGCCAGAGCCGGTCGCGATCGCGAAGATCTCGCGCTGAAGCGCGAGGATCACGATGATCCCGTGCGCGTCCGCGCGCGCTGGGGCGTTCTGCCTCGTTGCTCTGCAGCGATCGATCTGAATCTGGCTGCGGTACTCTCGTCACTTCTCTCGCCTCACGTTAGGAGCGTCGATGAGTGTGTCTCTCCGTTGGCTGATTTTCGTCGGTTTCGTGGTGGTCCTTGCAGGGCCACCGACGAGCTCTGCGCAACCCGCACCTGAACCTGAACCCGAGAAGAAGCGCGAGCCTCGCGACCCCAAGAAGCGGGAGCCGCGTGGCGACAAGGCCGGCGACGACAAGAAGGCCGGCGACGACAAGAAGGCGGCGGACGACAAGAAAGCGGCGGACGACAAAGCCGCGGACGCGAAGAAGGCAGCCGACGACAAAGCTGCGGACGCGAAGAAGGCAGCCGACGCGAAGAAAGCGGCGGACGACAAAGCTGCGGACGCGAAGAAGGCAGCCGACGACAAGGCCGCGGACGCGAAGAAGGCCGCGGACGCGAAGAAGGCAGCCGACGACAAGGCGGCGGACGCGAAGAAGGCAGCCGACGACAGAGCTGCGGACGCCAAGAAGGCAGCCGACGCAAAGAAGGCCGCCGACGACAAAGCCGCGGACGCCAAGAAGGCGGCGGACGCGAAGAAAGCGGCGGACGACAAAGCCGCGGACGCGAAG
>JACCYD010000933.1 GCA_013696695.1 Deltaproteobacteria bacterium
GCCCTACCGGCTGATGATCAGCGTGATGTACTCGATGAAGTCAGATGGCATCAAGCGCTTCGATCTGGTGGCGAAGTCCAGCGGCAAGCTCGTCAGCGTGCCGATCGCGCTGCCCGAACGGGCACCGGTGGCGCGGGGCGCGCGCGACGGCGAGCCGCGGCGGCCAGGTGCCGATCTGACGGTGCAGATCGATGCGATCAAGGCGGGCAACGCGCAGGTCACGGTCGGCCCCGGCGTTGCCGGCGTCACCATCGCGAGAGCGACCACCACGCCACCGTCGTCCCTGTCCGATGCGGTCGTCACGTCGAAGATCAGGGCGATGTACACCCCGGGGATTCGCCGTTGCGCGGGCAAGGCCGACGCGGGCAAGCAGCGCGTCGCCATCGATGCGAAGATCGATCCGAACGGCCGCATCGCCACGCCGAAGATCGGCGCGAAGGCCGAGGTCCGCTCCTGCCTCGAGAGCGCGATCGCGATGTGGCGGTTTCCGATCCCACGCGACGCGGATGGCGAACCGACCATCGTCGCGCTGTCACTCGCGCTCGCTATCGAGCCGAGCCCCGACGTCACGCCCGACGGTCCGCAGAGCGGTGCGCCTCCCGACGACCAGCCGCTCGGGATGTTCGTCTCGATCATGAAGACCGAGATGATCGTGTGGTCGGTGTCCGGGCTCGAGGGCACGCTGCGCGAACCGCTGCGCAGCTACAAGCTCCCCGATCCCGATGCGACGCGCCGGTTGACCGACGACCTGACGTACGTCGTCAAGAAGCGCTGGGAACGCAAGCCGCGCCCGCCCGCGTCGCTCTCGATCGTCGTCATGGCCGACGCCGCGACGCCGATGCAGTGGATCGCCGAGGTGCTCGGCGCCGTGCGCAAGACGAAGACCGGCGACGATCTGTTCCCCGACATCCAGCTGTCGTCCGGGTTCGAGTGAGCGTGTCGATGATCAGGATCTGGTGGTATCTCGGTCAGGAGATCCTGCAGCGAAGCGATTCCTGACCGGACGCTGTCAGCATTGATCGCCCTGCGCGATCAGTGGCTTTTCGCTAGCTTGACACCTGAACATACGCTCCGTAGGGTGTCCGCCTTATGGCGCGCAGCATCGGTCCGGGACGTCACGAACCCTCCCGCGAGCCGGACGAGATCGTCGTCGAGGGAGCCCGCGAGCACAACCTCCAGGTCGATCGGCTCGCCCTGCCCAAGCACCGCCTGGTCGTGATCACCGGTCCATCGGGATCGGGCAAGTCGAGCCTCGCGTTCGACACGCTCTACGCCGAGGGTCAGCGCCGGTACGTCGAGTCGCTCTCCGCCTACGCCCGTCAGTTCCTGGGTCAGATGGAGAAGCCGAAGTACGAGCGCATCCGCGGCCTGTCGCCCACGATCGCGATCCAGCAGAAGAGCGCGTCGTCCAACCCGCGCTCCACCGTCGGCACGATCACCGAGATCTACGATTACCTCCGCGTGCTCTACGCGCGTGCCGGCGAGCAGCGCTGCCACCAGTGCGGCGGTCCAGTCGGAGCACGCACCGCGGCCGAGGTCGTCGACGAGCTGGCGCAGCTGCCCGACAAGACGAGCGTCACGCTGCTCGCGCCGAAGGCGGAGAATCGCAAGGGCGAGTTCCGCGAGCTGTTCGGCGAGCTCCGCAAGGCCGGCTTCGTGCGCGTGCGCATCGACGGCATGGTCGTGCGGCTCGAGGATGTCGAAGCGCTCGAGAAGCAGAAGAAGCACTCGATCGAGCTGGTGATCGACCGGCTTACGATCAACGCCGCGGATCGCGGCCGGCTCACCGACTCCGTCGAGACCGCGCTGCGCGAGGGCAAGGGCAAGCTGCTGGTCGAGGTCGCCGGCGAGAAGGTGCCGCGCGCGTATTCGGAATCGAATGCGTGCCCGAAGGACGGCATCGGCTTTCCCGAGCTGTCGCCCCAGTCGTTCTCGTTCAACTCGCCGCTCGGCATGTGCGTCGAGTGCAACGGCCTCGGCGAGCGGATGGCCGCCGATCCGGATCTCGTGATTCCGGATCCCACGCGCTCGATCCGCGACGGTGCGGTCGCGGTGTGGGGCGAGGCGATCGCGAAGGATTCCGGCTGGACGTCGAACATCGTCAAGGCGCTCGCGAAGGCGTTCAAGATCGATCTCGACAAGCCGTGGAACAAGCTCGCCGAGAAGCACCGGGACATTCTGCTCTACGGCACCGGCGACAAGCGCGTGCAGGTGGCGTGGGAAGGCCGCCACTCCACCGGTGAGTGGGCGATGCGCTTCGAGGGCATCCTCGCGCAGCTCGAGCGCCGGCATCGCGAGTCGTCGTCGGATCGCACGCGCAAGCATTACGAGCAGTTCTTCCGCGCGATCCCGTGCGTGCTTTGCCACGGCACGCGCCTTCGTGCGGAGTCGCGCTCGGTGTTCGTTCACTCCAAGGCGATCGTCGACGTCACCGACCTGACGGTGAAGCAGGCGTACGAGTTCATCACCACGATGAAGCTCACCGGCTCGCGCGCGCAGATCGCGAGCGAGGTCCTGAAGGAGATCAAGAACCGGTTGACGTTCCTGCTCGACGTCGGCCTCGATTACCTCACGCTGCATCGCTCCGCGGCAACGCTCTCCGGTGGCGAGGCGCAGCGCATCCGCCTCGCATCGCAGCTCGGCAGCGAGCTCTCGGGCGTGCTCTACGTCCTCGACGAGCCGTCGATCGGCCTTCACCAGCGCGATAACGAGCGCCTGATCAAGACGCTCCATCGCCTCCGCGATCTCGGCAACACCGTGCTCGTCGTCGAACACGACGAAGCCACGATCGAAGCGGCGGACTGGGTCGTCGATTTCGGGCCGGGCGCCGGTCGCCACGGCGGTCACGTCGTCGCCGAAGGCACGCCCGACGACATCCGCAAGTCGGCCGCGTCGATCACGGGCCGCTTCCTGTCGGGTGCCGACAAGATCGAAGTCCCGCCGCAGCGCCGCACGCCCTCGAGCTGGGTCAAGCTCACCGGTGCGCGCGAGCACAATCTCCGCAACGTCAGCGTCGAGATTCCGCTCGGCGTCATGGTCGCGGTCACCGGCGTGTCGGGCGCGGGCAAGTCGTCGCTGATCAACGCCACGCTGTTC
>JACCYD010000944.1 GCA_013696695.1 Deltaproteobacteria bacterium
GAGCTGTGCAAGCGGCTCGGCGGCGAATGGGACATCCTGGTTCGTCACAGGGATGTCGAGCGAGGTGCAGGATGACGAGTACGGGAGGGGTGGAGATGGCCGAGAAGACACTCGTGATCCAGAACGAGCTCGGGCTTCACGCCCGTGCTGCAACCAAGCTCGTGCAGCTTGCCTCGAAGTATCCGTGCGAGGTGACCGTGAGCAAGGACGGTCACGAGGTCAACGGCAAGAGCATCATGGGCGTGCTGATGCTGGTCGCCAGCAAGGGCACCACGGTGGTGGTGCGTGGGAAAGGTGAGAAGGCGGGGGAGGCGGTGACTGCGATCGCCGCGCTGATCGACGACAAGTTCGGCGAGGGGAAATGATCGGGCTGGCATGACCGAGCGACGCGAAGAAATCCGCCGCAAGGGGCTCGGCGTCTCGCAGGGCATCGCGTTCGGTCGCGCGTACTTGATCGGGCGCGACACGCTGAAGGCGCCGCGCCACCACATCGAAGCCGATGACATCGACACCGAGGTTGCCCGCCTCTACAAGGCGATCGCCGCATCCGACAAGCAGCTGGCGAAGATCAAGGACAAGCTCGCTTCGGAGAACGAGAGCGACTACCACATCATCACCGCCCATCAGATGATGCTCCACGACGAGCACCTGGTCGGCGCGGCGGTCAGCTACATCCGCGACGAGCTGATCAACGCCGAGTGGGGAGCGCGCAAGGCGGTCGACGACATCACCCGCGTGTTCGACGCGCTCGAGGACG
The DNA here is from genome assembly GCA_013696695.1 of Deltaproteobacteria bacterium. GTDB lineage: Bacteria > Myxococcota_A > Polyangia > Haliangiales > Haliangiaceae > JABFXX01. The sequence continues at coordinate 758 of JACCYD010000944.1, forward strand.
AATACCTGCGCGAGCGCCGCAGTGACGTCGAATTCGTGTTCGAGCGCGTGCTGCGCAACTTGCTCGGCCGCGACACCGGCCCGCCGTCGCCACCGCCCGACGCGATCGTGGTCGCCTACGATCTGTCACCGGCCGATACCTCGCAACTTCACAAGGCCGCGGTCTCGGGCCTGATCACCGACGCCGGCGGAAAGACCTCGCACACCGCGATCATCGCGCGTGCGCACGAGATCCCCGCCGTGGTTGGCCTCGAGAACATCACCGAGATCATCGAGACCGACGACCTGGTGCTGATCGATGGTGGCGCGGGCATCGTGATCGTCAACCCGTCGGCGGCGACGGTTGCCGAGTTTCGCGACGAGCAGCGGCGGCAGGTCGCGGCGACGTCGCAGCTGCAGGCGATGCGCGACCTCCCGGCGCGCACGCGAGACGACACCGACATCCAGCTCTACGCGAACATCGATATGCCCGACGAGCTCGAGGATGCGATCGAGTACGGCGCGATGGGCGTCGGACTGTTCCGCACCGAGTTCTTGTACATGGGGCACGCCGACCTGCCCGACGAGGAGCGCCACTACCAGGCGGGGATCGACGTCATCACCAAGCTGAACGGGTTGCCGGCGACGATCCGGACGTTCGATCTCGGCGCCGACAAGCTCGCGCCGTTCCTCACGGCGGCGGCGCTCGAGGAAGCGAACCCGGCGCTCGGGTTGCGTTCGATCCGGCTGTGCCTCGCAGAGCTCGGCCGGCCGCTGTTCCGCACGCAGCTCCGCGGCCTGTTGCGCGCGTCCGCCCACGGTCCGATCAAGCTGATGTTCCCGATGATCTCGGGCGTCGCCGAGTTGCGCGCGGCGAAGACCGTCGTCGACGAGGTCAAAGCCGAGCTGGGAGCCGCGGGCATCCTGTACGACGAGCAGATCAAGATCGGCATCATGATCGAGATGCCGTCCGCGGCGCTGACGGCCGATCTGCTCGCGCAGGAATGCGACTTCTTCTCGATCGGGACGAACGACCTGATCCAGTACACGATGGCCGTCGACCGCGTGAACGAGTACGTGTCGTACCTCTACGAGCCGCTGCATCCATCGCTGCTACGGCTGATCGGCGGGGTCGCTGCGGCGGCGAAGAACGCGAACATCCCGGTCACGATCTGCGGCGAGATGGCGGGCGATCCGATGATCGCGCCGGTGTTGATCGGGCTCGGGATGCGGGAGTTCTCGATGTCCGCGGTGTCGGTGCCCGAGGTCAAGGCGATGATCAGAAGCCTCGGGGTCGCCGAGTGTACGGCGCTGGTCAAGACGATCCAGACGCTGCCGACCGCGGCCGAGATTCGCGCGATGGTGAGCGACTACCTGGCCAGGATCGCGGGACCAAGCAAGAGATGAAGCTGCAGCTTGCCGTCTGCGCCGTGCTCGCAGCGGCCACCGTGGCGGAGGCCGGCGATCCCACGCTGAGCTTCTACACGATCGAGACCGAGCACTTCGTCATCCATTACTATTCGCGGCTCGACGCAGCAGCGCGCCGGCTGGGAGTCGTCGCCGAACGGGCCCATCGCCAGCTAGCGCCGGCCCTCGATCACAAGCCTGCCGAGAAGACGATCATCGTGCTGGTCGACGACACCGACAGCGCGAACGGATTCGCGGGCGTGTTGCCCCGCAACGCGATCCAGTTGTTCGCGACCGCACCCGGCGCGTTCACCGAGCTCGACGATCACGACGACTGGCTGTACGGCCTCGTCACGCACGAGTACACGCACATCCTTCACCTCGACACGATCGAGGGCCTGCCCACGATCTACAACCGGATCTTCGGCAAGACCTGGGCGCCGAACCAGATCATGCCGCGCTGGCTCATCGAGGGCGTCGCGACCTACGAGGAGAGCAAGAAGACGTCGGGCGGGCGAAATCGTGGCACGCGCTTCGAGCAGATCATCCGGATCGCGCGCCACGACGACAAGGACCTGCGGCTCGACGAGGTCAGCGGTGCGCCGCGCCAGTTCCCGCGTGGCAATGCGGTCTACGTCTACGGCTCGCACTTCTTGCGCTACGTGTTCGATCGGTTCGGCGAGGATGCGCTGCGCGCGATGTCTCACGCGAGCGGCAAGCATCCGGTGCCGTACGCGATCAATCGCCAGATCGCGAAGGTGACCGGCAAGCCGTTCACGACGCTGTACGACGACTGGAAAGGCTACCTGCGCGACCGCTACGGGATGCAGGAGATGGCGGCGGAGCGCCGCGGCCTGGCGTCGGGACGCGCGCTGACCACGACCGGCGAGGTCAACTTCTTCCCGCGCTACTCCGCCGACGGCACCCAGCTGTACTGGCTCCAGAGCGATGGCGAGAGCCTCGGGCACATTCGCGCGATCACGCTCGGCCCGGATTCGGATGACCCGCGCGAAACTGTTTCGCGCGTACCGCGCGACATCATGCGCGCGGATGCGATCGGCGCGTTCGATGTGTTGCCCGACGGCTCGCTGGTATTCGAGCAGAATCGGCTGTTCCGGCGCGAGTACTCCTATCAGGATCTGATGCTGTGGGACGCGAAGACCAACCAACAGACCCGGCTGACCACGGGGGCGCGCGCTCGCGAGCCCTCGGTGTCTCCCGATGGTCGCCGCGTCGCGTTCTCGATGAACGAGACCAACGAGAGCGTGCTGGCGATCACCGACACCGTGCCGGGCGCCGCGATCTCGGTCGCGTGGCGAGGCCAGGCGCGCGATCAGGTCTACCAGCCGGCGTGGAGCCCCGATGGCAAGCGCATCGCGTTCTCCGCCTGGAAGCGCGACGACAAGCGCGACATCTTGATCGTCGAGCTCGCCTCGGGTGCGGTCAAGACCGTCACCGACGATCGCGCGATCGACATGGCGCCGACGTGGTCGCGCGATAGCCGGTACGTGTACTTCGATAGCGATCGCACCAGCATCTCGAACATCTTCGCGTACGACACCGTCGATGGCTCGACCTGGCAAGTGACGAACGTGCTCGGCGGTGCGTTCCGGCCGGCGGCATCGCCCGACGGCAGACGCCTCGCGTTTCAGAACGCCGTGCCCAAGGGCGGCTACGACCTCTACGAGATCGCGCTCGATCGCAAGGCGTGGTTGCCCGCGCACGAATATGTCGACGATCGACCGCCCCCATCGGCGATCCGCGACGACGAAGCCCAGGTCACCAAACCGCGCGCGTATCGCCCGATCGAGACCCTCGCGCCGCGCTCGTGGTCCGCGCAGCTGTCGGCCACGGGCAACGACACCAGCGTGACGCTGCAGACCGATGGCTCCGATCCTTTCGGCCTCCACTCGTATCAGCTCGCGCTCGGCACGAACCTGTCGACCGGTGACATCAATATCGGTGCGTCCTACGCGTATTCGCGACTGCGCTGGCCGATCCGGATCGCGGCGGCGCGCACGCTGTCGGAGCGTGGAGGGTTTCGCGTCGACGGCGTCAACCAGACCTTCAAGCAGGAGGATTGGAGCGCGACGCTGTCGAGCTCGATCCCGTTCGAGGCCCGGCCGCTGTCGACGTGGTCGCTGTCGTTCGACTACGACCTCGATTACTTCCGGCTGGTCGACGAGCCGCTGATTCTCCCCGAGATGCCGGATCCGAATCAGCAGGTGCCGGTCGTTCCGCTGACCAACTATCGGCAGGCCGGACTCGGCGTACGGGTGTCGTATTCGAGCGTGCGCGGCGTGACGTTCGGCGTCGGTCCGCAAGCCGGCTTCGACGCATCGGTCGGCATCCGCATCGATCACGAAGCGCTCGGCGCGACGTTCGCGAGCGCGACCGTGAGCTACTCGACGAATGCGTTTCGCCGGCTGTGGGGCAGGACGCCCGTGCTCGCGGCGCGCCTCGTCGGGGCGTTTCGCGCCGGCGATCTCGTACGGCCCGGCGGCTTCGCCCTCGGTGGCGTGCCTTCGCAGGACATCATCAATTCGATCGTCAATAGCATCCGCACCGGGGTCACCGGCTATCTGCGCGGCTATGCACCACGCACGGTCTCGGGCAACCAGTTCCATCTGCTGAACCTCGAGTACCGGCAGGAGCTGATGCGCATCGAGCGCGGCCTCGGCACGCTGCCGGTCTATTTTCGCCGCGTCTCGATCGCCGGGTTGGGCGACGTCGGCACGGCGTTCGAGACCGAGCTCGAGATCGATCGCAACGTGCGGTACTCGATCGGCGGTGCGCTGCGCGTCGACGCGTTTTTCGGCTACTTCGTGCCAGGAACGTTCGAGGTCGGATACGCGCGCGGGCTCACCGAGGATGGCATCGACGAGGGCTGGTTCTTGCTGACGGGGAGCCTGTGACGGACCGGATCGCGGGAGAAGTCGCCGCCGATATCGCGAGCGTGCTCGCGGAGCCGGTGCGCGCGCTGCGTGATCGGCTCGGCCTCGTCGTCGATCACCTCGAGCGCCATGTCGCGACCTCGACCGGGCCGGCGCCATATCCGTGGCGATCGCTGCAGTCGCTGCGGCAGGATCTCGGCGGCGCGTACCTCGAGGCCACCACGCTCGCGCGCCGGATCGAGGAGCTCGAGAGCGCACTTGCCGCCGCCGCTGCCGCACCTGACTGGTTCGAGCTCGCGGGCGCGGTCGATCACGGGCTGCGACTCGCGAACCATCACATCGCGAGTGGCATCGAGCTGATGATCGATCTCGGATCGACGCCGCGAGTGCGTGGCACCGCCGGCACGCTGGCTCTGGTCGTCGCGCAGCTGGTGGCGATCTGTGCCGACTCGGCGCGCGCGCTGCCGAATAGCACGCTCAGCGTGCGGACGATGGTGGAGCAACTCGACGGCGAGACGCTCGCCCTGATCCAGATCATCGATAACGGCAGCGGCAGCTCCCGGGCCGTCGCAGTCGGCGACATCGCGCGAGAGATCACTGCAGCGTGGGGAACACAGGTGGACGCAACCTCGGAACCCGATCATGGCTGCGCGTTCGAGCTTCGGCTCGTCACCTCGACCTGACCTCCTCGTCGAGCGCGTCAGCGACCGGCGGTGTGTCCGGACCACGCTTCGTAGTCCGCGATCCGCTTCGACAGCACCGTGACGTCCTCGCCCTGCGCGGCGCGCTCCTCGGCGGCCACCACGAGTAGGCCCATCGCCGCTTGCAGCAGGCGTCCACCCGTCAGCGGCAGGTTCGCTCCGCGCAGCGCATACTCGCGAACCTCCGAGATCCGGAACGCGACGTTGCCGACCTGGAGGTAATCGCCACGCAGGTAGCAGACGTCGGCACCGACGAGCAGCGCGTTCTCGAGCTCGCGGCGCGCCGAGGCTTCGCCCTTACCTTCGGCCTGCGCGCGCATCCGGCGCTTCGCGTCCTCGTAGACCTCGGCGCGCTCGATCGGCGCATCGCGCGTGTACGGCGCGAGCTGATCGGAGATGCTCTTCGCCGCTTCGGGGCCGTCGGCGACGTGCAGCGCGACCTCGAGATCGCCGAGCGCGAGCAGCAGATCGCGGCTCCGCGAGCGACGTCGAGCTTCGCTGAAGCGCTCGTGTGCGAGGTACGCGAGTCCGGCGCACGCGAACCAGCTGCCGGGGATCCACGACAGCGCAGCCGCGGCGACGCCGGCGGTGGCGAAGCCGGACCACACGAGTGGCGCGGTGGGCGAGCGCCCGATCAGCTCGACGCGATCGAGCAGGCGCGCGTCGAGGCGAATGATCGGATTTCCCGGCGGCGCGATCACGAGCCACGCGCCGTCGACCCCGATGCCACTGCGCGGCAGCAGGCGGGCTCGATCGATCGTGGATTGCGAGCTGGGCTCCATGGTCATCCGAGCTCGACAACCCCGGCCTCGGCGAGCCGCGCGAACGCGAGCAGGGCCTCGGCTTCGCGCACGCCCGACGAGCGCACCAGCGACAGCAGATC
>JACCYD010000958.1 GCA_013696695.1 Deltaproteobacteria bacterium
GTGATCACGCCGTCGCCGGGCCCGATCGTGACCGCACCGATCGTGACCGCACCGCCGACCGCGACCACCACGGTGATGGTGGACCGGCCGAGGTATCGCTCGCGGACCTGGAGCACCACGCGCGGTGTTGCCGTCGCGATCGCGGTGGTCGGCGCCGGCGCGCTCGTGACCGGCGCGTACTTCGGCGCGCAGGCCGACGACCTGCAAGGTCAGTCGGATGCGATCTGTCCGACGGCACTGTGTGCTGACGGCGAAGCCCTTCGTCTCAACGACGACGCCAAGCGCTCGGCGAAGAATGCAAACCTGGCCCTCGGGCTCGGTGGCGCCGCCGTGGTGACGGCCGGCGTGATGTGGTTCCTGGGCAAGCCCGACGACGAGCTCGTCGTGGCCCCTTCGTTCGGCGATCGCCAGGCCGGCGTTTCCCTCCGTGGGAGGTTCTGATGCGGGTCTCGCGCTATCTGCTGTGCTCGCTGCTCGCCGCCTGCACGGTGCCGGACAAGAGTCCGGTGACCGACGACGGTGGGATCGGGGATAGCCCGGTCGACGTGCCCGACGACCCGACGGCTCCCGACACCATGATCGTCCAGGCGCCGGGCGAGTTCAGCCCGACCGGCTCCGCGATGTTCGTGTTCGAGTCGACCGCTTCCGCCGCCACGTTCCAGTGCAGCATCGACGAGGAAACGCCGGTGCCGTGCACGTCGCCGTACATCCGCACGCTCGCCGACGGTCCCCACGGGATCGTCGTGCGCGCGTTCAATGCCGCCGGCAACAGCGACGACACGCCGGCCGAGCATCGCTGGACGATCGACACCGTGGCCCCCGACACCACGCTGACCGAGAAGCCGCCCGTCGCGGATAACAGCGTGATGGTGCGCTTCGACTTCGAGTCGTCGGAGCTCAACGTCTCGTACGAGTGCAGGGTCGACGGCGGCGACTTCGTGGCATGCCTGCCGGACGATCAGTTCGGTCCGCTCGGTGATGGCGCGCACTCGTTCTCGGTGCGTGCGCTCGATCGCGCTGGCAACGCCGACCCGACTCCGGTGGTCTATGCGTGGTCGATCAACACCGCGATGCCGGATACCCAGATCCTGACCGCACCGAACGACATCTCCGGCACGACGAGCGCGACGTTCACGTTCATGTCTCCCGATGCGGGTAGTGGCGCGACGTTCACGTGCTCGCTCGACGGCGCAGCGTTCACGGCCTGCTCGTCACCGATGACGTACCAGAACCTCGCCGAGCGAATGCACAATTTCAAGGTCCGCGTGCTCGACGCGGTGGGCAACCTCGATCCGACACCGGCGACCCGTGACTGGCTGGTCGATCTGACCGCGCCGAACACGACGATCACCGCCGGTCCGACCGGCATGACGCCGAGCGCCTCGGCAACGTTCTCGTTCACCGCGACCGAGCCCGATGTCACGTTCGAGTGTCAGCTCGACGGTGGGGCATTCGCTGCCTGCACGTCGCCGCGCACGATCTTGAACATCGCGCAGGGTGATCACACGTTCGCGGTTCGCGCGATCGACGCTGCCAACCACGCCGACGCGACGCCCGCGACCCGCGCGTGGACGGTCGATACCGTCGCGCCGAACATCGCGATCACCGGTGGCCCGGCAGCCGATTCGACGAGCGGCCCGTACGTCACGTTCACGTTCACCGCGAGCGAAGGCGCCACCCAGTGCAGCCTCGACGCCGCGGCGTTCGCGGCGTGCACGAGCCCGGTGTCGTTCAACGCGCCGGCAGGTGCTCATCAGTTCCAGATCCGCGCCGTCGACGGTGCGGGCAATACCGGGATGGCGATCCGCTCGTGGACGGTCGCGTGCGGAGCGCCTGCACCGGAAGGTGCAGCGGGCCTCCTCCACCTCGACGACGTGGGGCAGACCCTCGCGAATGCCACGGGCGGCGCTGCGGCGACGCTCGGCGATGATGCGACCGTGGAAGTGACCGATCCCACTGCGGGTGCAGGCCGCTTCGCAGGCGGCCTCGCCTTCGACGGCGGCGATCACGTGGCGTGGCCCGCCGCGCTCGGCGCGACGGCCGCGTTCACCGTCGAGCTGTGGTCGAAGCCCAGCCCGTCGACCGGCACGCAGGTGCTGTTCGTCAGCGGCGATGGTCGACTCGCCCTGCGCGTCACCGGCGGCGCGACCACCGTGAAGTACTCGCTCACGGTCGTCGAGGCGGTCGGTGCTAACTCCACCACCGTGAGCTCCGCGGACGTCCCCGCCGGTGTCTGGCACCACGTGGTCGCCTCGCTCGACGAACCGACGCTGCGGTTGTGGGTCGACGGTACCCGTACGCAGATCGGCGGCGTCGCTCTCGGCGGCGGCCCGTCGCTCGACGCGGTGCGGCTCGGCGACGGTTTCATCGGCTCGCTCGACGAGGTGTGGCTCGCTCAGTCGGCGCTCGAGACCGACGACGAGGTCCGCGCTCGCTACTGTCCACTGTAGGCCCGTTGCCAAATGCAACGAGGCGCGGAGTCGCCGCCGGCAAGGCTGTGATTTTGCGAGAGCGCCGATGCCGGAACCACGGCATCGGCGTTGCTCGTTCGCAGCGCGATGCGCCTCCCCCGAGCAGTCCTCCTGGTCACCTGTTCGGCGTGTGCCTCGGGCCTGATCCCCGGCGGGGATGACACGCCCGGCGACGACGACGTGCTGCCGCCGATCGAGGACCCGGTCCGGAGCTGCACGACCCGGTTCGCCTATCAGCCAGGACTCGGCGAAACCGTAGAATCGGTCGCGGTCGCGGGCGAGTGGGACTGGGACACCCGCGAGCCGATGGTGTCGAACGGGGCAGGGTTCACGCTCGACAAGGAGCTGCCGGCCGGCCTCTACGCCTACAAGCTCGTGGTCTCGCGCCCCGGTGGCGTCGTCGACTGGATCCTCGACCCCGCGAACTCGTATCGCGCGTACGACGCTGGGGTCGAGAACTCCGCGATGCGCGTCCCCGACTGTTCGCTGCCACTGCTCGAGGTCGCTGGCAACGAGCTCACCGCAACCGGCGCGACGGCGACGATCCGGGTCGCGCGCGGCAGCAGCGGCGAGCGGATCGACCAGCTGCACGTCGGGCACCGGTTCGAGGGCGCCGAGCTCGAGGTGTCGGCAGTGCGCGGCGATGGCGAGATCGTGATCTCGCTCGATGGCCTCGCGGCCGGCAAGCACGTGCTCGCGATCGATGCGACCGACGCCGCAGGTGGCATCGCGGAACGCGTGCTCGTGCCGTTCTGGATCGAGGACGAGCGGTTCGATTGGCGCGACGCGCTGATCTACATGGTGATGACCGACAGGTTCCGGAACGGCGATCCGGCGAACGATCCGCCGCGCCAGGCCGCGGCGGTTGCCGAGGCCGACTTCCACGGCGGCGATCTGCGCGGCGTCACCGCGGCGATCGAGGACGGCACGTTCGACGATCTCGGAGTGCGCGCGCTGTGGCTGTCGCCGTTCGTCGAGAACTCGACCACCGTGCACGACGACGCCGGCCACGGCGTCACCGCGTATCACGGCTACTGGCCGATCAAGGGTCGCGCGGTGGATCCACGCCTCGGCAGCGAAGCGGATCTAGACGCCATGGTCACCGCCGCGCATCGTCGAGGAATCCGCGTGCTGATGGACTACGTGATCAATCACGTCCACGAAGGTCACGAATATTTCGCGCAGCACCCGGAGTGGTTCCGGACCGGCTGCCAGTGCGGCACGTCCGGCTGCGACTGGACCGAGCGCCGCCTGGACTGCTCGTTCCGCACGTACCTGCCCGACGTCGACTGGCAGAATCGCGAGGCCGGGGAACAGATGATCACCGACGCGTTGTGGTGGCTCGAGCGTTTCGACCTCGACGGCCTGCGCGTCGACGCCGTGAAGCATGTCGAGGACCTCGCGGTGTTCGATCTATCGATGCGCGTCAACGAGAAGTTCGAGCGCGGCGGCACCGAGTACTTCCTCCTCGGCGAGACAGCGATGGGCTGGCGCGGCGACAACCTCGCCGACAACCTCGGCGAGTACCAGACGATCGCGCGCTACGTCGGTGACGATGCGCTGTCGGGGCAGTTCGACTTCGTCCTCTATCACGCGACCGCGTCGAAGGTGTGGGCGGACGATGACAAGGGCATGCTGCACCTCGACTACTGGACGCGGCAGAGTCTCGAACAGTATCCGTCGACCGCCGTGATGACGCCGTTCGTCGGCAGTCACGACAGCGAGCGCCTGATCTCGCTCGCGACCTATGGCTCGGGCTCCTCGCTCGTCCATCACAAGTGGGCCGACGAGGGCTTGCCTGCGCCGCCTGCCTCGCAGGAACCGTATGATCGCGTCGCGCTCGCGCTCGCGTGGACCCTGACCGTGCCCGGCGCGCCGCTGCTGTACTACGGCGACGAATACGGCGAGCACGGCGGCGCCGATCCCGACAATCGACACATGTGGGTCGCGCCGGCGCAGCGCAACGATCGCCAGCAGGGGCTCCACGATCGCGTGTCGCGGGTCGGCCGGTTGCGCAGCGAGCTCGCGCCGTTGCGGCGCGGCACGTACGCGAGCCTGACGGTCAACGAGGACGTGCTGTCGTTCGCTCGCATCCACGGTAACGACTACGTGATCGTCGTGATCAACCGTGCGGGCTCCGCGCGCACGGCCCAGATCGCCGCGCCCTTCGGCGATGCGATCTTGACCGACCGGATGGATCCGGGCGGCCGCACCGCGGCCCTCGCGGGCGGCTCGCTCAGCCTCGAGATGGCGCCGCGCTCGGTGTCGATCCTCGTTCCGTAACCGGTCGCGCTACCAGACGACGCACTGCTTGGCGGGCGCGAGCTTCGCGCCGGCCTTGCAGCGAAACGCCTTCGCGAACTCCGGCGTCGCCGACAGCGCGCCGTTGACGCGCCACTTCGCGGGCGCGTGAACGTCGACGTTGGCGAGCAGCTTCTCGTAGTCGGGCCGCGCCTTCGCGCACCATGCCTGGCCGAACGCGAGGAAGAACTGCTGATCCTCGGTGAACCCGTCGGCGACCACGGTGTCGGGCGCCGGCGCGCGCAGCTTGCGATACGCGGACAGCGCGAGCTTGATGCCGCCGATGTCGGCGATGTTTTCACCGACGGTGTTCGCGCCGTTGACCTTCGCGCCTCCCGCCACCGTGTACTGGTTGTACTGATCGATCACGCACTGCGTGCGCCCCTTGAACTGCTTTTCCGTCTCCGGCTGCCACCAGTTCGTCAGGTTGCCGACCGCGTCGAACTGCGAGCCTTGGTCGTCGAAGCCGTGCGTCAGCTCGTGCCCGACGACCATGCCCATCGCACCGAGGTTGACCGGGATCGAGAAGCTGACGTTGTAGAACGGCGGCTGCAGGATGCCCGCCGGGAACATCATGTTGTTGAGGCTCGCGTTGTAGTACGCGTTCACCGTCGACGCCGACAGGTCCCAATCCTCGCGGTCGACGGGCTTGCCGATCTTCGCGAGCGAGCGAGCCCACGCGACCTTGCGCGCTGCGAAGGCGTTTGCACCCCAGGTCTTGCGATCGACCTTGAAGTTGTAGGTCCGCCACGTCTTCGGGTATCCGATCTGGTAGCTCATCTTGACGCGCTTCTCGTCGGCCTTGACCTTCGTCGTCGCGTCCATCCACGGCAACGACTTGAGGTTGTCGGCCATCGCGTCGCTGATCGCGTGCACGTAGCTCTCGGCCGCGGTCTTGCTGTCGCCGGGAAACCGCTCCTTGACGAAGATCTGGCCGACCAGATCGCCGAGCGCGGTGTCGGTGTGGCCGACGCAACGCTTCCAGCGCGCTTCCATCTCCGGCTGTCCGGTGAGGCCCTGGAGGAACTTGAACGAAGCCTCCTCGAACCGCTTCGGCAGCAGCGACGCCGTGTTGCTCGCGAGGTGGAACATCAGGTACGCGCGCCAGGTCTCCGGCTTGGTCGCTTTCAAGAGCGCGTCGAGTCCTTCGAGGAACGGCGGCGACGACACGTCGACCCCGTCGACCTTGTCGAGACCCTGGACCTTCCAGTAGCTCGTCCAGTCGAAGCTCGGCATCGCCTTCGCGATGCATGCCTTGTCGATCTTGTTGTACATGCCCTTCGGATCGCG
>JACCYD010000963.1 GCA_013696695.1 Deltaproteobacteria bacterium
ACGTAGACGTGATACTTGCCGGCCGTGAACTGGTCGTAGACGTACGACTTCAGCTTGCCGACCTCCGCGTCCTGCTTCCACATCGCGACCACGCGGTCGCGCGCCTTCTTCACCTTGTCAGGCTTGCCGAGCGCGACGTAGGCCTGGACCAGCTTCTTCGCGATCTGGAAGTCATCCGCCTGCAGCTTCGCGGCGGTCTCCCAGCGTGCGGCGGCGTTCGCGAACTCGCCGGAGTCGTAGTAGCTCTGGCCCGCGTTGTACGCGGCATCGACGTGCTTGGGGTTTGCCTTGAGCGCGCGCTCGAATCGCACGATCGCTTCCTTGACGTTGCCGTTGCGACCGAGCACGACGCCGGCGTTGTAGGCGGCGTCCGCGAGCTTGGCGTCGAGCTCGAAGGCCCGATCGTAGGCGGCGACGGCCTCGTTGTTGTTCTTGCCGCTGCGCGACAGCACCCAGCCGCGCGCGTAGTGCGCGACCGCATCCTTGGCGGTCTTCGCGATCAACGCGTCGAGCTCGGCGAGCGCCTTCTCGAGCCCCTTCGGATCCTTCTCCGACGTGAACGCGCGGTCGAGGATCACCAGCGCCTCGGACTTGTCCGCGCTGACGACATGCGTGCTGGCGAGCACGAACACGAGGACCACGAGCCAGCGCATGGCTATGACTCTGGCACGGCGACGGCCCGGGCTCTAGTCGAGTGCTTCGATCACCATGCGCCCATTGCGCTGGCGGATGGCGAAGCGACGAATCCGTACCAGGGGGCTGTAACCGCGTCCAAACGGGTCCTCCGCGCTGCCGTGTCGGCGGGCGAAGGCATTTCGCCCCAGCACCTCGACGCCTCCAGGCTGGCCGTAGCCGGCAAATTCGTCTGCCATCGCCCGCGCGTGCTCGCGCTCGGCGGTGCTCATCATCCACAGAAACGGCGCGAGCAGCACGAGCGTCCAGATGCCGTAGGCGAGGCCGAGCACGACGAACCCGATGGTGACGACGCGCGCGACGGTCACCGCGAGGTCGGTCGCCTTGACGTAATCCATCCGGTACGCGAGCGCCGCGCGGAGAATCCGGCCGCCATCCATGGGCAGTGCAGGGATCAAGTTGAAGCCCGCGATCACCAGGTTGATCCAGCCGAGCAGCGCGAAGAACGACAGCCCGGTGAGCGCGGCGATGCCGAGACCGGCGCCGCCGAGCATCAGTGACACCGCCGGCCCTGCGGCCGCGATCGCGATCTCGTGCGTGGACGAGCGTGGCAGATTTTCCATCTTCGCCGCGCCGCCGAAGAACGACAGCTCGATGCCGCTGACACGAACGCCGAGCCGGCGCGCGACCAGCGCGTGCCCGAGCTCGTGCAGCAGCACGCTCGCGAACGACAGCAAGACGATGAACACGCCTGCGAGCCCGCCCCAGGTAAGAAGGACGAACGCGAGCAACAGAACAAAGCTGAGGTTGATCTCGACCGGGAAACCGAGAACCCGGCCCACGCGCCAGGACTTGAACATGCGGGCAATTTGCGTACGAGAGCTGCTTTCGTAAGCCTCTCTGATCAGGCAGGCACGGCGCTTGCGACAGCTTGGGTCACCTCGGAATGGAGGTCGTCATGAAGGTTCTCCGCGGTTGTATGTTGGCTCTCGCGCTCGGTACGTCTGTAGTGAGCGCACAACCGAATGTTTCGCAGCAAGCGCGCGTCGGGCCCATGACCGAGCTCTCGTTCGAACGAGGCGCGGACACGCTGCCGATCGGCGTCGAGCGGGTGGTCGGTGCGCTCGCGGCGTGGGCCAAGCAAAACCCCGAGGGGTTCGTGGTGGTCGAGGGTCACACCGATCGCTACGGCGATGCGAAGCGGAACCTCGCGCTGTCGGTGCGCCGTGCCGACTCGGTGGTCAAGCAGCTGCTCGCGCTCGGCATCGCGCGCGATCAGATCGTGATCGGCGGCTTCGGCATGAGCCCCAAGGGCCGGCGCGTGGTCGTGTGGACCTCGCGGTCCGACGTCCAGACGATCGAAGCCCAGCTCCGCGCCCGCGGCGCCAAGACCGTGCAGACCAGCGTCCTGGTGGCGAGTCTTTGATCGCTGTAGGCTCGCGCGATGCGTAGGGCCTTCCTCCTCTGTCTTGCCACTGCCTGCTGGAGCTCGCCAAAGGATCCGGTCGCTCCGAAGCCCGAGCCCAAAGAGCTCGTCCAGCCGGTCTATATCGAGAAGCAGGAAGAGGGCTACGCGGACGGAGTCGAAGGCGGCGAGGAGGGTGGCGAAGAAGGTGGCGTCGTCGGCGGCGTCGTCGGCGGCGTCGTCGGCGGTACGCAACCGCCACCGCCACCGCCGCCACCTCCTCCTTCTCCACCCCAGAACGTCTCTCCGACGCTGCTCGAGGGGAACCGGATATCCGGCGACAAGAACATCGTGCCGAACGACGTCACCAAGGTCGCGATCGCGCAGTCTGGCAAGGACAGGCTTGTCGGCTCGTGGAAGCTCTGCATCAGTGATCAGGGTGCGGTCACCGAGGTCAGGCAGCTCAAGAGCACCGGCTTTCCGGACTACGACACCAAGATCCAGCAGGGCATGCGGCAGTGGCGCTACAAGCCCTACGTCGTCAACGCGCAGGCCGTACCGGTGTGCACTGCTGTGACGTTCATCTACTCGCAGGTCGCACCGACGCCGCCGCCAGCGCCCTGATCACGCCGAGTACGGAAACACGATCCTGTCGGCATCCGGCGTCAGATCGACGAGCTGACCGATCCTCCGCGCGAGCTCCCAGCGATCCTCCGGCGAGATCCACGGGATCGCG
>JACCYD010000967.1 GCA_013696695.1 Deltaproteobacteria bacterium
GCAACGAGCCGTTCACCGGCGCGAACCTCGGGTTCGGCGACACCTTCGATCTCTCCGACGCCAACATCAACCGGCTGTTCGCGAACAAGAAGCAAGTCACGCTGCCGCGCACGATCCCCGAGATGCAAGACATCGGCACCGTCGCCGACGAGGAGCTCACGGTCTCCGACATCCTCGAGCTCGCACAACAACACCGCCAGCAGCAGGACGGCGGCGACACCAAGACCTACTACTTGATCTTCGTCAGCGGCTTTTTCACCGACGGCAACGGACCCAACTCGGGTGTGCTCGGCGTGTCGATCGGCACCACCGGCGTGATCGCGATGTTCAAGGACGTCATCGATTCGACCAACGTGATCGGCGTGCCGAGCGTCGTGCGCTTCGTCGAGCAAGCGACGATCATCCACGAGCTCGGCCACGCGTTCGGGCTGGTCGATAATGGCGTGCCGATGGCAACGCCGCATCGCGACCCCGACCACGGCGCGCATTGCGACGACGATGCGTGCGTCATGTACTTCGCGAACGAAGGCGCGGCGGATGCCACGGCGTTCGTCCAGCAGCGCGTGCTCACCGGCAACTCGATCCTGTTCGACGCGAACTGTCTCGCCGACGCCGACGCGCAAACCGGCGGCCTGTGACCGCAATGCCGGTCAGACAACGTTGACCTCGACTTGAACCTGAACCTGAACGCCACCATCGACGTTGTCCTTGACCGTCAGATCTCGCGCGTGTTGGACACGAGCCCGCGACGAGGATCGACAAGGACTCCCGACTACTCGTGGCACCTTTTCCAATGAACTAACCAACCCAACCCCTCCCACCACAACGTCCAAGGTGGCGTTGAGGTTCAAGTTCACGTCGACGATGACGTCAAGGTCGATGACTGACCGGCATTGGCTCTGACCGCCCTCAGTATTCGTCGTGATCGACCACGGTCAGCGCTCCGGCGCCGGCAGCCTCGAGTGCCGGGCGCGCGCTGTCCGCGGTGGTCACTGCGACGGTGATTGCCGAGTGTGGATCGAAGCAGCGGCGACACGCCGCGCGCACGTCGTCGGCGGACAGGGCCGCGAGTGCCTCGGGCAACCGCGACGTGTAACCCGCGGGTAGATCGAACACCGCGTCGCGAACGGCGAGCTGCATGCGTTGCCGCGCCGTCGCGACGTGAAACGGCATCGCGCCGATCAAGTACGAGCGTGCGAAGTCGACCTCGTCGTCGGTGGGGCCAGCCGCGGAAAACTCGGCGAACAGCTGGAGGATCAACTCGACTGCCGGACCGGCGACGTCGATGCCCGCCGCTGTCCAGATCTCGAACCAGTGCGGCTGCCGCGATCGGCGGAGCGCGCAGCCGGCGCCATAGCTCCAGCCGCGCTTGACGCGGATCTCCTGCATCAGCCGCGAGCTGAACATGCCGCCGAACACGGCCTCGGCGATCGCGATCGCCGCGGTGTCGGGATCGCCGTAGCGGATCGACAGGTGACCGATGCGAAGCTGCGCCTGCGTGCGATCCGGCTTGTCGACGAGGATCAGGCGCCGGCCCGCGGGCCTGGCAACGTCGGGATAAACGTCGGGCGCAGGCTCGCCCGTCGAAGCGCCGGGAATGCGCTCGAGCAACCGCGTGACGATGCGCGCCGACGTCGCGTCGTCGACATCGCCGGCGAGCCCGATCACGATGTTGTCGGCGGTGACCTCGCGACGCCAGACATCGATCGCGTCAGGTCTCTGAATGCGTGAGATCGAGTCCTCGGTGCCGAGGGAAGTCCGGCCGTACGCGTGGCCGGGCGTGCACACCCAGTCGAACCACCGCGTTGCCAGCGCGCTGTCGTCATCGCGGATCTCGTCGAGCACCTGCGGCGTCTCGCGGTGCAGCCGCGCGTGCTCGTCTTCACTCCACCGCGGCTCGGCCAGGATGTCGGCCGCGATGTCGATCACGGCATCCATGTGGCGCGACAGCGCGAGCCCCGACAGCGTCACCGCGTCGCGCGACACGCCGACGTCGATCGCCGCGCCGATGTTATCGAGCGTCTCGTCGAGCTCGGCGCGATCGCGGCGCCCCGCACCGCGGCGCGCGAGCAGTGCGACGTGGCGATGCAACCCCTCGAGGCCGCGCGGATCCGCCGCCGCACCGCCGCGGATCGAGACGTCGAACCACACCAGCGGAGTGTCGTGCGAGCTCTCGACGATGATCGTCGGCTTACCCGACATCAGTCGCCACCTTCGTCGTCTGGCGCATCGTCCGACTCCGGCTGCGCGATCACGATCGTGCGCCGGCTGGCGACCAGCGTGCTGCGCACGACTCGCGCGACATCCTCGGCGGTGACCGCCGCGAGCCGTTCGGCGAGCTGCGTGACCTTGCGGAAGTCACCGAGCGCGGTCTCGTAATGGCCGAGCGCCTCCGCCTTGCCGTCGACATCGACGAGCGAGGTCCAGAAGTCGGTCTCCGCGATCGCCTTGGCCTTCTCGACCTCGGCCTTGGTGGGCGGAGCGGCCGCCATCGCGGCGACCTCCTCGTCGATCAAGGCGAGCACCTCGTCGGCGTTGTGCCCGCGCGTGGTGGTCACCGCGAGGCGCAGCAGCGACGGATCGCGGAATGGCGTCAGCTGCGCATCGACCGACGATGCAGCCTCGCGCTCGATCACCAGCCGGCGATACAGCCGCGCCGACGGACAGCCGGCGAGCAGCGTCGCGATGATCTCGAGGACTGCCCAGTCGGAGTCGTCCTGCCCCGGGGCTTTGTAGCCGACCAGCAGGCGATCGGTGGCGATCGGTTTCGGCGCGCGCACGATGCGCTCGCGCGTCTGCACCGGCTCGACGATCCTCGGCACCTCCGGCAGAACCGCCGGCTCGATCGCGCCATAGCTGCCCGCCACCAGATCGAGCAGCGCGCCTTCGTCGAAGTCGCCGACGCACACGATCGTGGCGTTGTTCGGCGCGTACCAGGTCCGATAGAACGAGCGGATCTCCGGCAGCGCGAGCGCGCGGATATCTTC
>JACCYD010000974.1 GCA_013696695.1 Deltaproteobacteria bacterium
GAGCGTTTCCGTGGTGACGATCGCGGCGATGGTGTCACCGAACCAGCGGACGTGCGAGCCGATGTCGAACGAGTAGGTGGTCTTGCGCGCGGGTCGCTCACCATCGTCATCGGCGAACGCGACGGTCGGGGTGACGCAGAGCAAGGCGAGGACGAGCGTCTTCATGGCGACTCCTGGTCGAGGACGTTGGCGAGCAAGAACCCCGACAGCACGTGCGCGTCCTTGCGCCCGCTGGCGGTGTTCGGAACGACGGTCGCGCGGCCGAACGGATCACCGTGGTCGACGATCAGTGCGCCGTTCGCGAGCGCGTAGACCTGTCGCGGCGCGTAGTCGAGCCGGAGGTCGGTGGGGTGGAGGTTCGAGAGCTCGAGCATGCCGAGGCGCGGCACGCCATCCGTGGTGCCGACGAGGAAATCACCGGCGGGCGTGAACGCGTAGGTGTCGAGGCGGCCGATGCCCTGGAGCGGGGCCACCGAGCCGTACTGGACGTCGAGCATGCCGAGCACGGTGCGGTTGTCGTCGTGCACCATCATCGCGAGGTCGCGACCGGGAACCGGCGACAGGTCGCGCACTGGCTCGCCGACCTCGATGGTCTCGAGATCGAGGCGCGCGAGGGGATCCTGGATCCCGAGCAGCGACAGCGAGTGCACGCGCGGCATCGGCGCGCCGATCTGGGCGAGGACCGCGGTGGTCGCCGGCTCGTTACCGCCGGGGAACACGACGATGCGGTCGATCGGATCGGGCGTCGCGACCTTGCGGAACTGCGCGGTGTCGGCGTCGATGATCACCAGCTCGCGGGTCGCCGGCGTCGCGGCGAGCACGTAGCGCAACCCCGACGGGCTATCGAACACCGCGATGTCGCTCGGTGCACCGCCCGCGCCGAGCTCGGCGAGGATCGGGTGGTAGTCGTTCGCCGTCGGGCTAGTGCCGGGCGGATCATTGATCAGCACGAGCTCGAGCACGTCGCGCGCGCCGTCGGAGCGCATGTACGCGGTCGCGGTGTTCGGTGCGAACACCAGCTCGCGCGGCAGCACGTTCGCGCCGGCAGCATCGAGACGGATCGAGACCTCGTCGCGATCGGGATGCGAGGCATCGACGATCGTCACGATGTTGCGCGCGAGCACGAACGCGAAGATGCGCTCCGAGGGATCCCCTGCCCCGGGGACGGCCATCCGCGGCGAGAGCACGATGCCCGATGGGGCCGAGCCGAACGAGCGGATCGTCTTCATCGTCGGGTTGCCCGGACCCGGCGGCTGCGTGAGATCGATGAACGCGAGCTCGTTTGGATTGCGGAAGAAGCCTTCGGCATCGGGGCCGGCCTCCGAGAAGTAAGCGACCGCGATTCCGGAATCGACCGACACCGTGATGCGATCGAACGGTGACGAAATCGGGTACGCGATCGGCTCGCTGCCCGGCGTCGACACGTCGACCGACCACAGGATCGGATCTTCGTCGTCCTGGCCGCGGGCGAGTGATTCCTCGCCACGCGTCACGACGAGCACGTGGTCGCCCGATGGCGTCGGTGCGGCGAACACCGGGCGCCGCCCTATCTTCCAGGTATGGACGGAGGGGGCGCCTTCGTCCTTGGCATCGATCGCGACCACGCGGTCGAGCGCGGAGTCGATCCAGGCGAGCTGGCGCTTGAGCGGGACGGGGCCGAGCAGCACGCGATCGCGGTCGATCGCTGGAGGTCGCTCGGCGGTACAGCCTGCGACGAGCAGGACGAGTAGTAGGTTGCGCATGGCGACTCCTAATCGATGATCTGGCTGTTGAGGTCGAAGCCCGTGAGGGTGCGGACCTGGGGAGAACTGACGTCGATGAAGCTCACGCGCCCGAGCGGATGGCGCTGCGAGACGAAGATCTTGTCCGAGTCCGGCAGCACGCCGAGCGCATCGGGCGGCGAGCCGAGCTCGATCGTGCGGACGACGCCGCTGTCGAGCTCGATCTGCTGCACCGCCACGAAGGCACCTTCAGCGTCGCCCCCGTCGAGCGCGACATATGCGCGCGGCGCGGTGCGAGCGAACGTGAACTTGGTCGGGTTGACCTCGGTGATCTGCAGCTTCGAGAACCCGGTCGCGATGTCGAACACCGAGTACCCGAACTTGCGATCGATGTAGTCGTCGAACGTCGTCGCGAGATCCGGATCGCCGGGTGCGCGGGCGTGGAGCACGATGGCCTTCTGGCCCGTCGGGTCGAAGCCGACGCTTAGCACCGACTTCTGGAGGGGAAATGTCCGGTGCGGGAAGCCCGGCTGGTCGAGCTCGACGACGGTGAGTCGCTCGTCGAGCGTCGCGTTGGTGAACAGCAGGCCGCGCTTGCCGTCCTCGGACAGTACCAGCGAGCCACTGGTCGCCGCCGCGAGATCGATGAACGTGATCCCCGACGGGTTCTGCACATCGCTTGGGATATCGATCACCGCGAGTCGAGCCGGATTGCGGAACACCGCATAGACCCGCGCGCCATCGGGGGCGAGGTCGATGTCCGTCGGCACCGCCGGCAGCGCGATGGTCCGGGCATCGCCGGCCGTCGGTCCGAGCATGCTGACCACGCGGAGCGCAGCGACGTTCGGCTCGCGGACCACCGCGAACTGGCCGGAGGCGACGATGTCGACCTCGACGCCGGTGGTGTCCGCGAAGATGTTCTCCATGATCGGAATCGGCGGCACGATCGTCGGCCCGCCCGTGGTCATCGCCTGCAGGTCGATCACCGAGACGCCATCATCGGTGACGACGTACGCGTGGGTTCCCGCGGCATCGTGCTCGACCTCGCGCGGTCGAAACCCGACCGTTAGATCGACCGAGCGCTGCGCCGCGACGGCGAGCAAGGTGATGTCCTGGAACGAGCCGACGTCGCTGACGGCTTCGAGGCTGCCAGCATCGAGGATCGCCTTGCTGAGATCGAAGAACGCGACGGCGTGGCGGCCGCCCGGTGCGGTCGCCAATCGATTCAGGTTCGGCAGCGTCGGGAACAGCTGCTTGTCGACGTCGTCGGGGATCGCG
>JACCYD010000976.1 GCA_013696695.1 Deltaproteobacteria bacterium
TCGCGAGTGCCTTGGCCTCGATCGCCGCGACCTCCTCGTCGACCTCCGGTGGGACCTGCGTCGGCGGATCGAGCATCAAGCGCCCCACCAGCTCGGCGGGTTCCTTCGCTTCCGGATCGAGTGCGAGCGCGCGCGCTGCCGCACGCAGCGCACCGCGTCGATCTGATTCAGGCCGCGCGAGCGATTCGCGGGCCGATGCCAGCGCGATCTTCGCGAGCTCGCGGCGGCGCTCGACGTCGCGATCGCCATCGAGATACGCCTGGATGCGATCGCCAAACACCCGTGGCGTCGCGATCCGCAGGTCGCGCAGTCGCTCGGTCGCCTCGACGCAGACGTTCTCGAGCTCCGGTGAAGCCTCCGCCTCGGGACGTCGGATCGAAGGGCGTCGCTCGATCGCGCCTCCGGCGGTCGCCGCGAGCGCGTCCTTGCCGCGCGGAAACAACGTCGTGCTGGTCAGGATCTCGAACAGGATGCAGCCGAGTGCGAACACGTCGGCGCGACCATCGACCAGCTCGCCGTTGATCTGCTCCGGCGACATGTAGCCCGGCGTCCCGAGCAACTGCCCGGCGAGCGTCTGCCCCTCGCCGATCGACGACGAGACGTCGTCGAAGCTGGCGTGCTCGCTCTCCTCCAGCACTCGCGCGATGCCCCAATCGAGCACGTAGACCTCGCCGTAGTCGCCGAGCATGATGTTCGACGGCTTGAGATCGCGATGCACGACACCGCGCTCGTGTGCGAACTGGATCGCGAGGCTGACATCGATCAACGCACGCAGCAGCTGCTTGCGCGTGAACGTGCGCTCCGCCTCGGGCTGCCCGATCACCTCGGCGAGCGTCTTGCCCGCGAGTTGCTTCATCGCAAAAAACGGTTGGCCCTGGTCGTCACGTCCGAGCTCGTGCACCGGCACGATCGCCGGATGATCGAGGCGCCCCTGGATCCGCGCTTCGCGGAGAAAGCGCGCCTCGGTCTCCGGCGTCGGCTTCGAACGTAGCCGCTTGATCGCGACGTTGCGGCCGATCTGCTCGTCGCGCGCGGACAGCACCTCACCCATGCCACCACGACCGAGCTCGGTCTCGAGTCGATACCGAGCCAGCGACGCCGCGATCGGCGACTGCGGAATCCGGCCCGTCGTGTTCCCCGTGGCAGTGGAAGATGCCGTGTGCAGCGTGTCGGAGCTCGGTTCGGCCGCAGCGAGCGTCGGATCGAGCTGGTGCTTGTCGTCGCGATCGCGCGTCATCGGCGCGATCGTAGCCGACCCCTCGGCACGTCGATGCGATTCGCCGGACTACTTGCGGCCGAACAGCCAGTTGCTGCCGCCGAACGTCAGGCTGTTCAACGCGCCCATCGCAGCGCTGCCGGTCGCCGACAACCTGCTGTCGCCATTCGCGCGCGCCTTGTTGTAGTCCTGGCCCGCCTCGATGCCGGCGTCGACGGCGCTGTAGATCTGGCCGGCGATCGGAATCGCCTTTGCCGCGACCTTGGCGCCGGCCTTGATGGCGACCTGGCTTCCCGCCTTGGCCGCGGCGTCGTCGACGCCGTTGCCTCCGTTGACGCGAACGAGATCAGAGTGAGCGATGGATGAGAATGCAGAAACCGAAATTGACTTAGACATTGTGTCCCCCTGCCCTCGTCCTGTGCAGCAGCGATGCCAGCGCTAACTCCGCGGCGATGCTCGACGAGGATCGCGAATCGCGCTGCCTGCGGGTGACGACCTGCTGCCCTCACGCGACGACGAGCTTCGTGCGATGCGGCGCTGCACCGATCGACGCGATCGCGCCGGCATTGAAGTCGAGCGCGTCGGTCGGCACGCCGTCGGAGAACACCACGCCACCGATGGGCATCCGCGATTCCAGCGTCAACGTCTCGCCCGGCCGCACCACGCCGGCGACCAGGGTGGCGTGCGAGTGCCGCGACACGAAGGGCTCGCGCACGATGTAAACCAGCCGCGGGTCTTCCCACGCGAGCTGCATCGGCTTCGCCGTCGACGGCTCGCCGAGGAACGACGTCACGCTCGCCGCCATGTTGAACACCGATGACAACCAGCCGGTCGAGCCAGCGCCCGTCGAGATCAACACGCCCGACGACGACTGGATCTCGGCCTTGCGTTCGCTGCCCGGGGCGCGCAGCTCGTATTGCGCCGACACGTGTGACCTCGCGCCGATGAACAGATCGTTGAACGCGAGCAGCCGCTGGCCATCTGCGAGCCTCGCCTCGGCGAGCGTGATCTCGCGCAGCTTCGCCTTCGCCTCGAGCACGCGTGTCACCGCACCGTGTGCCTGGTGCGGCCGGAACGGCAACAGCACGCCGTCGAATCGCTCGGGATCGGGATTGATCGGCACGATCGGCTGCGCGCCGACGTACTTCGCGACGTTGGCAACCAGGCCGTCCTGCCCGACCGCGACCACGAGATCTGTCGGTGCGAACAAGAACGTCGGGACGATCTCGCGATCGATCTGATGGATCTTGATCCCGAGGTCGAGCTGGCGATGCAGCACCTCGAGCGACCGCGCGTAGGCATCGTCCTCGCGCTGGTAGTCGTCGAAGTCGCCACCTGCATGCTCGATATAGAACTTCGCCTGACCGCGGCTGTTGAAGCGCGCGATCAGCTGCTGGAGCCGCGTCTTGCGCGTCACCAGCACGAGCTTTTCGAAGCGAGGTGCCATGACGTGCTCCTTACTTGGTCATCAAGGACTTCAGCAGATCGGGGCTCATGTTGAGCTCGCCGATCTTCGTGGCGTTCTCCGCCAGCTCGCGGAATGCGAGCGCGATCATCATCTTCGGATCGCTGCCGCTCGCCGACGCCGCGATCAGCGTCTTCCAGTCCATGTTCTTGATCGGCTCGAGCGTCACCGCGATCGCGTAGGCGCGGGCATCGGCATCCTGCTTGTCGTTCTCGACCTTGCGCGCCACCAGCTGCGAGCGCTGCTCCTCGACGGCGATGTCCGCGGCCATCTTGCGCTCGCGGATCTCCCGCTTCTTGGCCTCGACCGCGATCTCGGTCGACAGCTCGCTCTCCTTGATGATGCGCTCCTGTTCGACCGCGGCATTGCGCCGCGCATAGATCGACTCGTCGGCCTCGCGCTGCAGCCGCTCGCGCGCCTCGGCCTCGAGCGCTCGCGCCATCTCCGGCGTCGAGCGGATCGACAGGATGGTGACGCCGAGCGGCTCGATCCCGAGCATGCGCACCAGCTCGTGCGCGCGCAGGCCGGCCCCGATCTCCTTGACCAAGGTCTCGCTCGACGCCAGCGCCTCGCGCAGCGTCAGCTTGCCGAGCACGCCCTGCGCGATCACCTGCGCGGCATGCACGAGGCGGTTCTCGAGCTTCTCGGGATCGTCGCTGCGATACTTGCCGTTGCTGTCGACGCTAAAGTCGAGGAGCTTGGCGAGCTGCACCGGCTCGACGACGCGATAGGTGATCTGCCCCTGCACGGTGACTTCCTGGAAGTCGCGCGTGACAGTCGTGAACGCGAACGGAATATCCGAGCTCGCCGCGGGCACGAGCACCACGGTCGAGGTTGGCTTGTAATAGAGGAACGACAGCCCGGTGCCCTCGCGCTTGAGGACCCCGGCCTTGTAGTGAAGGACGTACGTCGTGGGAGGTGCCTTGAGATAACCGAAGCCGAACATGCTCACCGCCTTAGTGTGAAAGTGACACTATAATAGTGTCATCTGCACACTATGCAAGTGCAGTCTTCGATCCAGCGGCTGCAACGATGTTCTCGCTGGTTGCATCCACGGCGAGCCAGCTGTCGTGCCGAACTGGCGACTGCGACCGCATGCGACGCCCGTGACACACGTTCCTTGACAGAGCTTGCCGAGCCTTCGCAGAGATCGTGCGGTAGGGTCGCGGCCATGCGCAGTGCCCTGTTCGTTGCCCTCACGCTCGTGTCGTCCACCGCTTTCGCCGAGCCGGCCCAGACGCCGCCGAAGCCGGAGGCCGCACCACGCAAGGCCGAGGTCGGCAAGCAGGCGCCCAACTTCTCGCTCGCGGATCTCGCCGGCAAGGACGTCAAGCTCTCCCAGTTCAAGGGCAAGACCGTCGTGCTCGAGTGGTTCAACCCGGGCTGCCCGTACGTCAAGAAGTCGCACTCGGTCGGCTCGCTGATCGACACCGCGAAGCGCGTCACCAAGGACGGCACCGTCGCGTGGCTCGCGATCAACTCGGGCGCGGCCGGCAAGCAGGGCAACGCGCTCGACGACAACACCGCCGCGGTCAACAGCTGGTCGATGGCGCACCCGGTGCTGCGCGACGAGAGCGGCGTGGTCGGCAAGATGTACGGCGCCACCAACACCCCGCACATCTTCATCGTCGACAAGACCGGCACGCTGGTCTACGCGGGCGCGATCGACAACTCGCCCGACGCCGAGGGCAAGTCGGCGCCCGATGGCAAGCTGGTCAACTACGTCGATGCCACGCTCGCCGATCTCGGCGCCAAGCGTGCCGTGAAGACGCCGGTCACCAAGGCGTATGGCTGCTCCGTCAAGTATGCGAACTGAGCTGATCGCCCTCGCGCTGATCGCCTGCGGGAGCTCGCCGAGCTCGGCGCCTGAGCCGGCGCCCGTGCGCGTCGCCGACAAGGCCGCGCCGCTCGCCTCGAAGGAGTTCTTTCGCGTCGACGTGCCTGCGCAACCCGCGTGCACCGCCGGCACCGCGTGCGAAGCGCGTCTCGTGGTCACCGCCCTCGGCGATTACCACGTCAACGACGAGTACCCGTTCAAGCTCGTCGCCGACGCCACGCCCGGCGTCGCGGTCGATGGCACCGGCACGTTCACGCCGGAAGGCAAGACCGGCACGCTGGCGATCGTGTTTCGCGCCGACAAGCCAGGCAACGCGAAGATCGCCGGCACCTTCAAGCTCAGCGTCTGCAACGCGCAGAACTGCCAGATCGAGTCACCGAAGATCGCGTTCGATGTCGCGATCCGGTGATCACGGTCCGTAGACAATCGGGGAGTCCGAGAGTCCGGTCCGACAGCGCGGCTCGTCGTGGACGCGCGACTCGATCGCTTGCTCTAGCTTCTCGGCCGCGGCCTTCGAGACCTTGGAACCGTAGAGCCAGACCTCGCGCAGGCGTGGCAGCCCGAGCAGCGGTTCGATGTCGCGCACCGCGGTGTCCTTGAGCCCGACGAACTCGAGCGTCTTGACGTTTGCGAGCGGACGGAGATCGGTGACGGCCGTCGACCGGAGGTCGAGGTTGATCAGTCGCGAGCTCGCGAGGGCATCGATCCGCTCGACAGGTGTCCTGAACAGGCCTAGGTTCTCGAGGCCGCGCAGCGCTCCCAGCGGTTCGAGCTCGCGCACCTTGGTCTTCGCGAGATCGAGATACCACATCGAATGCAGCCCCTCGAATACGCGCGCGTCGGTGAACTGCGTGACCTCGTTCATCGACACGTTCTCGACGAAGCGCACGTCGGGGTCGCGCAACAACGCGAGCCCGTGTGCGACGAGCGGCGCCGGCCAGTCGATCATCCCGAGCTGCCGGATCACGCCCCACCGAAACACGATCCGCGACGACGACCAGTTGGTGATGGCGTCGGGCGACTTCTGCTTCTCGCTCTTGTTCCACGCGCGGAACCGATGCTCGAGGCCGGGATACTTCGGGATCCAGTAG
>JACCYD010000981.1 GCA_013696695.1 Deltaproteobacteria bacterium
GCCTCGCACCTGTGGCGTCTCGCGCGCGTGATCGGTCGCTATCGCGACGTCGATCGCGCGCCGGGCCCGGAGCCGATGCCGGTGACGATCGCGCACGATCCGATGCTCGCAGAGCCTACAGCGTCGCCACGCTCGAGCCGCCCACTGCCCGGACTCCCTGGGCTCACACCGATGAGCGCGAGCGGCCAGCCGACGACGATTCCGACGCGCATCCCGCAGCGCCGGATGCAGACCGATCCGATCGACGATTCGGAGCTCGCGAACCTGCGCGTCGGCGATCAGACACAGCCGCTCGACGTCAACGAGATCGAGATGGCTGCTGCGGCGGGACCGGCCGACCGCAAGTCGACGCCCTTCATGGGCGAGAACCCGACGATGTCACTCTCGCCGCAGGATCTGCGCGGCATGATGGTGCCACCGCGGCTCCCGCCCGGCGGCAAGGCGCCGCCGAAGCCGCCACCGCGCCCGCCGCAGATCCAGCGCAACAAGTCGGGCACGATGCCGCCGCCGTCGCCGCTGGTGCCACGGAAAGCGCAGGCGCCCGTGCGTCGCCCGCCGTTGCCAACGCTGCCCAACCGCTCGTACGAGTCGCCGTGGGAAGAGCTCGCCGTTTGCTACGAAAGCCTGCCCGCGGCCGACACCGACGCTCGCCTGCGCTGGCTGTATCGCGCCTCCGAGGTCTGGGAGACCGGCGGCAAGGACATCACGCGGGCGTTCGATGCGCTCGCACGCGCGTTCGCACAAGCCCGTCACTCGCCCACAGGTGATGGTGAAGTTCGCGCGCGGTTGCATCGCATCGCGCAGGAGCACAAGGCGTGGGATCGACTCGCGGAGCTGTACGAAGGTCTCGCCGAGAGCGCGGAGACTGCGGCCGCGGCCGCGGATCTGTTGATGGAGGTGGCGCAGATCCGCGCCGAGCAGAAGCGGCCCCGCGAGGCTGAAGCACAGCTGCGCCGCATCCTCGGCATGCTGCCGAATGACGAGGTCTCGCGGACGCGGCTCGAGGAGCTGTATCGCAGCGAGGGTCGCTGGGTCGAGCTCGCGGCCTCGCTCGAGGAGCGCACAGATCCGCGGCTTGGCACCGCCGCACCTGAAGCGGAGCGGCCGCTACTGCTGTACGAGCTGGCGTCGATCTACACCGAGCGCCTGAACCGGCCGCACGACGCCATCGACGCGTTCGAGCGGTTGCGCTTGATCGCACCGTCCGACGTCGAGGTGTTGTTCAACCTCGCGAACCTCTACGGGCGCATCGATCGCTGGTCGAAGGTGATCGAGACGCTGTCGCGCGTCGACGAGATCGCCGAAGGCAGCCAGCAAGCGCGCGATGCGCTGCACTCGATCGCGAGGATCTACGTCAAGGAGCTCGAGCTCCCCGAGCGTGCGATCGAAGCGTACGCGCGGTTGGTGGTCACCTGGCCCGACGACACCGATGCGTGGACCCAGCTCGACACGCTGTACATGGAGTCGGGGAAGTGGTCCGAGCTCGCCGACGTGTTGCGGCGACGTGCCGCGCTCGAACGCGAGCCGAGCGAGCGTGCGTTGCTGCTCGCGCGGCGTGCGCAGGTTCTTCTCGACTGGCTGAGCTCGCCCGAAGAAGCCGCGGCCGCGTTGCGCCACGCTCGCACGTTGACTGCCGGCACCGCCGTCGATGCCACGCTCGGAGACCTGCTCGTCAGCGCGCTGGTCAAGGCGGGGCGGGATCGCGAGGCCGCCGCGATCCTCGAGGACCGCATCGATTCCGCACAGGCGCCTGCACCGGGGATCAGCAGAGCTGACCCCGCCGCCGGCCACATCTCTTTGGCAACAACCGAGTCGGAGGTCACGCTGTCGCGCGGTGATCTCGCGGCGCTCCACATCCGGCTGGCGCAGCTGCGTCACGGACGGCTCGGCGATCCCGCGGGCGCGCGAGAGGCGATCGAACAGGCGCTCGCGTTGGTTCCGGAACACCCCACCGCGCTCGGCGTGCTCGCCGAGATCGCATCGCCCGATGACGATCCGCAGTCGTTCGCGAATGCCAAGCTACGCGAAGCCGACAGCGCCACCGACGACGACGCCAAGATCGCGGCGCTGATGGCGGCCGGCGAGGTACTGCAATCGCGCGTCGGCGACACCGCCGGAGCGCGTACCACGTTCCAGCGCGTGCTCGCGTTGCGTCCGTATCACTCCGACGCGACGTGGGCACTCGCCGGTCTCGTCGAGAAGGGTGGCGATCCGGAGACGGCCGCGCGCCTCCTCGAGAAGCGGCTCGACGACGAATCACTGACGCCGCCGGAGAAGGCGCGCATCATGACGC
>JACCYD010000990.1 GCA_013696695.1 Deltaproteobacteria bacterium
GCAGCATGCTGCAGCGCAAGCGCCCACCCACGCCGCCGCCGCTGATGATGTTGCCCTCGGAGTTTTCCGATGTCGCCCCGACGATCGTCGGCGACGACGAGAGCATGCCGATTCCGAAGTCGGCACCGACGATGTCACCAGCGGGCGGCCAGCCGTACATGGCGGCCGCGACGCGCACCACGATGGGTGGCGCGACCGGCCAGTCGATGTCGCTGCTCAACCAGACCAAGCGGCCCGGCGTGATCGGTGCGCTGCTCGGTGCGATCGCGCTCGTCGCTTTGATCATCGTCATGGTGATGATCAAGCGCGGCAACAACAGCGACGCCGATCCAAGCCCGGCCACCACCCCCACGCCGCCGACCATCGTCACCCCGGACCTCACGAATCCCGAACCGACGGTCCGCGACCCGAACATCAAGGTCGATCCGATTCCCGAGCCGCCACCGCCGGACGTCGTCGTCGTCGAGGATCCCCCGACCGTCGATGTCGCAGGCGCGGGATCCGGCAGCGCGAAGAAGAAGCGCGACAAGAAGAAGCCCGTCGAGGGTGCGGGCAGTGGCAGCGGCAGTGCCGCAGGTAGCGCGGCCACGGGCAGTGCCGCCGATCCCGAAGACGAAGACAAGTGGGGCCACATGCAGCACGACGGCGACAAGAAGGACGACAAGAAGGACCCACCGAAGGCTCCATGAGGACGCTGCTCGTCGCGATCGTGATGTGGTTTGGCGCGTCGGTCGCCGGCGCCGATGCGAAGTCCGAAGCGATCTTGCTGTTCGATCAGGGCCTCAAGGAGATGAAGGCCGGCCAGGTCGAGAAGGCCTGCAACAGCTTCGAGCGCAGCATCGCCACCTACTCCGACAGCGGCACCAAGGGCAGCCTCGCGAAGTGTTACGAGAAGCTCGGTCGCCTCGCCTCGTCGTGGAAGCTGTGGCGCGAGCTCGCAGACCTCGCACCGTCGGGCGCTCTGCGCCGCGACGCCGCCGCCCAGGCCGCGAAGCTCGAGCCGAAGATCGGTCGCTACGTGATCAAGCTCGCCAATCCGGCGGCGGGAATCTCGGTGACGATCAACGGCCAGCCCACCAAGCTCACCGACATACCGGTACCGATCGATGCCGGCGGTGTGATCGTTCGCGCGTATGCCGCCGGTCGCAAGGACTGGTCCGCCGAGCTCGCCGCCACCGATGGCGACGTGCTGACGATCGAGATCCCCGAGCTCGC
The DNA here is from genome assembly GCA_013696695.1 of Deltaproteobacteria bacterium. Classification (GTDB taxonomy): domain Bacteria; phylum Myxococcota_A; class Polyangia; order Haliangiales; family Haliangiaceae; genus JABFXX01. The sequence goes on from JACCYD010000990.1 coordinate 1,216, forward strand.
GCCCGACATCAAGGAAGAGATCAAGAAGCCGCCGCCGGAAGAGATTCGCAAGCCGCCGCCTCCCGCACCCAGCAACAAGCGCAAGTACCTCGGCCTCGCCCTCGGCGGCGTCGGTGGTGTGGCCGTGATCGTCGGCGGAGTTTTCGGCGTCAAAGCCCGCGGTCTGTTCGCCGATGCGAAGGAGACGTGTGGTGGTTCGGTCGATAACTGCGTCTCCGATCGCGTCGTCGAAGCGCAAGGGCAGGTCGACGATGCGCGAAGCGCGGGCACGCTCTCGACGGTGATGTTCGTCGTCGGTGGCGCCGCGGTCGTGGGCGGCATGGTCCTCTACATCACCGCGCCCAAGGCGACCGAGAAGCTCGCGATCAAGCCGCTCGCAGCGCCGAGCACCGCAGGAGTCGCACTCTCCGGCCGGTTCTAGCGATACCATCGCGAGATGGTTCGCCTCGTCCTTCTGCTGGCGCTCGGCGGCTGCCGCTCACTGCTCGGGTTCGACGAGGTCCAACTCGCCGACGGTGCGCCCGCCAACGACACGCCCGAGAACGATCCGCCGGACGCGGACTGCTTCGGCAGCAACCTGGTCGTGGTCTGCGCTAGCAGCATCGACGAGGTCGTGCTCGGCGAATTGATCGACACCGATGTCGACGACCGATGCGTCGATGTTGCCGGGTCTTGCGTGATCGTCGGCGGGCGCATCACGCTGCAACAGGGCAGCACGGTGCGGGTGACTGGCACGCGACCGTTCGTGTTGTTCGCTGACAACCTCGACATCCGCGGAACGCTCGATCTATCGAGCAACGCGCAGCAGACCGGCGCGAATTCGAATGCGGTGGGGTGTGGGCTCGGTACTCCACCGGCCGACGGTGGCAGCGGTGGTGGCCACGGCGGTACGTTCGGCGACGTCGGTGGCCGCGGCGGCAGTTCGGACGGCAGCAGCGGCGGGGCCTCTCCGGATCCGAAGCAGTTCACGACGCTGCGTGGCGGATGCGACGGCGGCGCGGGGGCGAGTGTCGGCAACGGCCTCGGTGCGGGAGGCGCGTCGGGTGGAGCGGTCTATCTGCTCGCACGGGAGTCGATCACGATGTCCGGCTCGATCAACGCGTCGGGCGCCGGTGCGCTCGGCGCCACCGGGAATGCAGGGGGTGGTGGTGGCGGCTCGGGAGGAATGATCGGGCTCGAGTCACCGACCATCTTGCTCTTCGACGACGCACGAATCTGGGCGAACGGAGGTGGCGGCAGAGAGGGCTCTCCCGGCATCGCATCAGGGAGTGACGGCGGCGTGTCGGGCGATCCGACGGCTTCGGCGCCCGGCGGAGCCGGTACCGCCGGAGGTGACGGCGGCAGCGGTGGGCACGGCACGACGGCCGCCGGTCAGGGCGCTGATAGTCTTGATCGGGGCGGGGGTGGTGGCGGTGGATCGGTCGGGATCGTGCTGCTGCGCGGAACCGTCGAGGGATCCGGAACGATCTCGCCGCCGCCGAGTAATCGGTAGAACCCATGACGGTGCGCCCGAGGCTCGCGACCCGTTCGCGGTCGCGCGCCAAAGCTCCGTAGACCCAACTCACGCGGTCGCGCGATGCGTGCCCGGAATTGCCGGCCGGCTTCACGCTACGATCGACGCGATGTGGAACGGTGCCGCGGTGATCGCCGCGCTAACCCTTGCGGGT
>JACCYD010000997.1 GCA_013696695.1 Deltaproteobacteria bacterium
CGCCGGGACCATCTTCAAGGCTGGCGAGAGCAAGCGCGAGACCCGGATGACGCCGACGCTGATCGCCCGGATCGGCGCCGACGCCGCGGCCGCGCTGCACTACGCGCACGAGCTGCAGAGTCAAACCGGCGGTGCGCTCGGGCTCGTGCACCGCGACGTCTCGCCGGCAAACATCATGATCTCGTACGACGGCATCGTGAAGCTGTGCGACTTCGGCATCGCGAAGGCGATGCTCGCGTCGGACCAGCTGACGAATCCGGGCCAGGTCAAAGGCAAGTACGCATACATGTCCCCGGAGCAGACGATCGCCGCGCCGCTCGACGGACGCAGCGACGTGTTCTCCCTCGGCATCTGCTTGTGGGAGCTGCTCGCGGGCAAGACGATCGTGCCACGCGGCGACGCGGTCGACTCGATGCGCGCGATCCGCGACGGCAAGCTGCAGCCGATCGAGCGCGCCGCGCCGCAGACGCCACCCCCGCTGGTCAAGGCGATCAACTGGGCACTGCAGACCAAGCGCGAGGCGCGCGCCACTGCGGCCGAGCTGGCGCAAGCGCTCGAGGCGTTCATCAAGGCATCCCCCGAGCTGGCGACGCCGATGCAGCTCGCGCAGTGGGTGCGCAATCGGTTTCCGAAGGATACGAGCGGGCAGCATCCACGGCTCACCGACCCGGCAGGGACGCAGGCGTCGCCGGGAACTAGCGTCGCGCCCGGCACCAACGTCGCCCCAGGCACGGTCGGCGGCACGCTCAGCCGGCGACTCGATCCGGTGACGCCGTCGTCGAACTTGATCGCGGCGTCGCGGATCTCGGCGCCCGATTACGAGCGGGCCAACCACGAGCAGCCTGACGAGACGGCCGAGACCGTGGCTCTCCTGTCGAGCGAGGAGATCTCGAGCGTCACCAGCGAGGAGCGCGAGAACGCCGCGATCCTCGACGAGCTCGCGCGCGATCTCCAGGCCGCCGGGAGCCCGACGGTGATCCAACCACCCGAGGTCGCGGGCCGCACCACGCTGGAGGGGATGGATGCGTCCGCGCGTGCCGCCGAGGAAGCCACGCTGCGCGATCGCGCGTCGCATAGTAGGTTCAGCGCCGACAGCGAGGAGACCAACTTCGCGAGCGGCGCGTTCCGGCCGCAGATCCAGGTTGGCCCCACGGTCCTGCCGACTCGGCTCCAGCCCGTCCTCACCGATCCTAATCGTCGGCCTGCCACGCCGATCCCGACGGATTCGATGGGCATGCAGCGCGCCCGCCGGTTCCTGGTGCCATTCATCGCGCTTGCTGGGGTCGCGGTCGTCAGCTTCCTGATCGCGCTCGCCGCACGCGGCACCCCCGAAGCGCCCCGTGATGCGGTGGCGATCGCGCCGGATGCGGCCGCGATCGTGGTGGTCGACATGCCACCCGCGAAACCCGATGCACCACCGGATACGCCGATCGATACGCCGATCGACACCGCCATCGATGCCGCACCGCAACCCACCGCGCTGCTCGTGCTGCGGACGACGCCCGATGGCGCGATGCTCAAGGTCGGCGATCAGACGCGCAAGGCACCAGCCGAGCTCGCGCTTGCCGACGGTGACTACACGGTGGTCGCCGAGCTCGAGGGCTTCCAGCCCGAGACCCGCAAGGTGTCGCTGCAGCGCGACGAGCGCGTCGTCCTCGAGATCGTGTTCACGCGGCGCATCGTCACGACTCGCCCTGCTCAGGCTCCGCTCGGCAAGCTCGTGGTCGCGACCACGCCGTACAGCGACGTCTACAATGGAGCGCGCAAGCTCGGGCAGACGCCGCTCGAGATCGAGCTCGTTGCCGGTACGTACACGCTGACGTTCAAGAACCCATCGCGCCCGCCGACCACGCGTGCGGTCAAGATCGTGGCCGGCAAGCCGACGCGCCTGAAGTTCGACCTACCGCGCTAGGTCTCGAGGCCGGTGGCCCACGAGGACTTCGGCTTGGTCTGGAAGTGGTGCGTGGCCTTGATGACGCGCACGGTGCCCGACTTCGAGCGCATCACGATCGATTCGGTGGTCGCGCGGTCGCCGAAGAACTGCACGCCGTCGAGCAGGTAGCCCTTGGTGACACCGGTGGCCGCGAACATGACATCGCCCTTCGCGAGATCTTCGATGCCGTAGATCGTGTCCTCGGACTTGACGCCCATCTTCTTGGCGCGGGCGCGTTCTTCGTCGTTGCGGAAGCGTAGGCGGCCCTGGAGATCGCCGCCGACGCACTTGAGGGCCGCCGCCGCGATCACGCCTTCGGGGGCGCCGCCGGTGCCGAACAACACGTCGATGCCGGAATCGGGATTGGCGGTCATCACCGCGCCGGAGACATCGCCATCGCCGATCAGGCGGATGCGCGCGCCGGTCTGGCGGACCTCGGCGATCAGCTCGCTGTGGCGATCGCGATCGAGGATCACCGCGGTACAGTCCTGGACGCGCTTGCCCTTGGCCTTCGCGATGCGCTCGAGGTTCCACGTCGCCGACTCGCGA
>JACCYD010001033.1 GCA_013696695.1 Deltaproteobacteria bacterium
ACGCCCCCTCAAACGGTCGCCTCTTTCAGAGCCGAATCCGCAACGCCTTCCCGTGCCATCGCGCCGAAGTCGGCGAAAGGTGATCCCGAAGCGTCAACGCAGTAGTGTTAAGTGATCACCTATGAGCCGCGGTTAGGCGACGTCAGACCGGTTTGAGAAGCTGGAGCGCCGATGCGGCTGCTCCACACCTCCGACTGGCACCTCGGACACATGCTCCGTGGCGAGGTCGCGCGCGAGCACGAGCACGCCGCATTCGTGAAGTGGCTGCTCGCCACCTGCGTGCGCGAAGCCGCCGATGTCCTGGTGATCACCGGCGACGTGTTCGACAGCGCCACCCCATCGGCCAGCGCCGAGCGCATGTGGTTCGATTTCCTTGCCGCCGCGCGTCGCGCCCGCCCCGCGATGGACATCGTGGCGATCGCGGGCAATCACGATTCGCCGGCGCGGCTCGGTGCGGCGTCGTCGATCCTGCGCGAGCTGGCGGTTCACGTGATCGGCGCCCTGCCCCGCTGTACCACCGGGATCGATCTCGATCGCGTGCTGATCCCGGTCGCGGGTGGCCGCGGGCTGATCGCGGCGGTGCCGTTCCTGCGCCCGGCTGATCTGCCGGCAGATGCGGAGAGCGCGCTCGATCTGATCTATGGAGAGGTGATCGCCGGTGCGCGGGCGCGTCGTCGTCCCGACCAGGCACTGATCGTCACCGGCCACCTCTATGTCGCCGGCGCGGAAGCTCCCCACTTCAGCGAGCGGCGGGTCTCGATCGGCGGTCAGGAATCCGCGCCGCTGCGGTTGTTCCCCGACGATATCGATTACGTCGCGCTCGGCCACATCCATCGCGCGCAGGGTGTCGGTCGCGATTCGATCCGCTATGCCGGCGCGCCGCTCGCGCTGTCGCTCGACGAATCCTGGTACCCGCATCAGATCGTGGCGATCGATTTCGACGGCGGGCGGACGCGCGCGATCCGCTCGCTGCCGGTGCCGCGCACCGTCGAGATCGTGCGCGTACCGAAACGTGGTTCGGCGCCGATGCACGAGGTGCTCGGCGAGCTCGATCTGCTGCCGGCGCTGCGAGTCGCGCCCGAATCGCCGGCGCGTCCATATCTCGAGGTCGTGGTCTCGCTCGATGCGCCGCAGCCGCGGCTGCGCACGCTGATCGAGGACGCGCTCGAGGGCAAGCACGCGCGGCTGATCACGCTCCACGTCGAGCACACCGGCGATCGGGGTGCGCTCGCGGAGCGCGTCTCGGTGCTGTCGGGCACCCAGCGCCTCGCCGAGCTCGATCCGCGCGAGGTGTTCGAACGATTGTGGGCGCGCGATCATTCAGCGCCGCCGGATCCGGGCGTGCTCGCTGCATTCGAACGGTTGCTCGCGAGTGTGCGCGGCGACCGCGAGGACCCGGCGGGAGAGCCGCGATGAAGATCCTCGCGATCCGCGGCTGCAACCTCGCGAGCCTCGCCGGCGAGTTCGAGATCGATCTCTGCAAGGCGCCATTCACCGATCAGGGCGTGTTCGCGATCGTCGGTAACACCGGGGCGGGCAAGTCGACGCTGCTCGACGCACTGTGCGTCGCGCTCTTCGATCGCACGCCGCGCCTCAGTAACCACAGCCGGGTGATCGTCGGCCGCGGCGACGACGATCCGGCCACGCTTGGCGCGCACGACGCGCGGACACTGCTCCGGCGCGGCGCCGCGTCGGGCTATGCGGAGGTCGATTTCGAGTCCGGGGATCTCCAGCGCTATCGCGCGCGCTGGTCGGTGCGACGCGCACGCAACCAGACCGAGGGCACGCTCCAGGATCAGCAGATGTCGCTGGTCTCGCTCGATGGCAGCGAGCGGCTCTCGGGCACCAAGACCGAGACGCTGAAGGCGATCGCCACGCGGCTCGGCCTGTCGTTCGATCAGTTCCGGCGGTCGGCGCTGCTCGCGCAAAACGATTTCGCCGCGTTCCTCCGCGCCGATGGTCGAGATCGCAGCGAGCTGCTCGAGCGGATGACGGGCACCGAGATCTACTCGCGGCTGTCGATCGCCGCGCACCTCAAGGCCACGCTCGCCGAGCAGCACCTGCGCGATGCCCGCACTGCCCTCGGTGCGATTCCGGTGCTCGAGGACATGGCGCGCTTCGAAGCGGCCACCACCCATGGCTTCGCCGAGGATGCGAGGCGGGCGGCCCGCGCTCGCCTCGATGCCGCCGACCTCGCGG
>JACCYD010001037.1 GCA_013696695.1 Deltaproteobacteria bacterium
CGAACGGATAGCCGAACGTGCCGCCCGACGCCGTCTTGCGAAAGCGCGCACGCTGCATCGCACCGACCACGCAGTTACCGAGCGCCGGATCCGGCGACGACTTGAGGGTGACCGCCGCGATGCCGCCATCGGGGTTCACCTTCACGGAGACCTTGACGGTGCCCTTCGCCGCGGACTTGTCGCCGCACGACATCACCTTGGCCTTCACCGGGCCAACGCCTTCCGCGATCATCACGCGGTCGAGCGCGTCGGGCAGGTCGCTCTTCGGCTTCTCGCCGATCTGGACGGCTGGGCCGGTCTTCGGCGCCGGCCCCTTGCGGTACTTCGCGCAGCACGTGCCTTCGTAGTTCGAGAGCACGCACGACACTTCATCGCAGCCGCCCGCGGCTGCCGGCTCTTTGGCGTCCGGCTTCTTGGGATCCGGCTTCTTGGGATCGACCTTCGCCACCGTGGTGGGCGTGTTCGGCTTCGGATCCGGCTTCTTCACCGCGACGGCCGGCTTGTCCGGCTTCTTGGTGTCGTCCGGCTTCTTGGTGTCGTCCGGCTTGGTCGCCGTGTCGTCCGGCTTCGTCGCCGTGTCTTCCGGCTTCTTCGGCTCTTCCGGCTTCGCCGCCGTGTCTTCCGGCTTCTTCGGCTCTTCCGGCTTCGTGGGATCGCCGGCGGCGGCCACCGTATCGACCTTCTTGTCTTCGCTCTTGCCGCCCTTGAGCAGCACGACGACGAGGATGATCGCCGCGACGGCCAGCAGGCCGACCGAGCCGATCAGGATGTACATCATCTTGCTGTTCGACTGCGGGCGCGCCGACGGCACGAAGACGGCGGGCTCCGAGAAGCCGCCGCCACCGAACACCGGCAGGTCGTCGATCGAACCGATCGCCGAGGACGTCGAAGCCTTCGCACCGGGCGATGCACCGCCACCGAGATACGCGCTGGCCATCGAGCGGATGTCGATCAGGCCGGAGCCTTCGCCACCAGCGGCACCACTCGCGTGGCCTGCCATCGTGGACGAGCCAGAGGACGACGAGGAGGATGACTGAGCTGGCTTGTCGCTCGCGAGCTGCGCGAGGTTGTTGAGCGAGAACAGCACCGAGTTCTCGTTGCGCTCGCCACGGAGCTTGGAGCTCGCCGCCTGCGCTTGCGCTTGCGCGGTCACCGGCTTCGAGCCGAACAGATCGCCGCCGTCGTCGTCCGACGCGCGCGAGCTTGCACTCGCGGCCGCGAACAGATCGCCCGGATCGCTACGTACGGTGCCGGCCTCTTCGCCCGCGCTGCCGCCGAACATCGCCGCGACGGCACTCGCGCCACCGCCGCTATCAGCATCACCCGCCGCTGCCGTGGTGGTGCTGCCCGACGCCGCGAGATCCGCGAACGCATCGACCTGAGAGAGCGGCAGCCAGTCGGCGAAGCCCTCGCGCCACGTGTACGTCTCGGCATCGATCTCGCCACCAGCGAATCGTTGCTGGACCTCGGCGGCCGTCATCGGACCGACTTGATCCGCATTGATCACGACGTGCCAGACGGCATCGTCGCCAGCCGGCGGCGCCTCGCCGCTACCTTCGTAGCCGTAGTCGTAGACGCGCGTATCTTTCTCTTGAGCCGGTGCCGGCGCCGCTTCGGCCGCTCCTGCACCACCGCGCACGACGATGATGTTGCTGCACTTCTTACAGCGAATCTTGAAGACCTTGCCTTGGACCTTATCGTCCGAGATCGAGTACTTGGCCTGGCAAGCGTCACAGACGATCTTCATGGTGAATCCTGCGTTCCCATTTGGGTTCGAGTCGTGGGACCCCCGAGGCTCCCCACACCTTGGAGAAATGAATCGTATCACGGGGACCCGGGCGGATCGCCAGTCGGCAACCGCCCTTAGGCGAACGGATCGCGCAGCCCGATGGTCTCGGTACGATCCGGACCCACCGACACCAGGCAGAACGGGACGCCGGCCATCCGCTGGATCGTATCGACGTAGGCCTGGGCCGCCTTCGGGAGGTCGGTAACGTCGCGTGCTTCCGCCGGCAATTTGTCCCAGCCGGGAAACTTCGCATAGACCGGCTCGGCTCGCGCGATGTCGTCGGGATCGATCGGCGGCTCGTCCAGCTCCTTACCGTCGACCTTGTAGGCCACGCAGACGGCGACCTCGCCGAGCTCTCCGAGCACGTCGAGCTTGGTCAGCGCGAGCGACTGCATGCCCGACAGCCGGACGCCCATCCGCAGCGCCGGGAGATCGAGCCAGCCGCAGCGGCGCGGTCGACCGGTGGTGGCGCCGAACTCGCCGCCGGCCTTGCGCAGCGCATCGCCCGCGGCGCCGTGGAGCTCGGTCGGGAACGGCCCCTCACCGACGCGCGTCGCGTACGCCTTGGTGATGCCGACGACGGTGTCGATGTGCGTCGGACCGATGCCGGCGCTCTGGCACGCACCGGCGGCGATCGTCGAGGACGAGGTCACGTACGGATACGTGCCGTGATCGAGATCGAGCAGGCAGCCCTGCGCGCCCTCGAACAGCACGTGCTTGCCCTCGGCGATCTTCGCCGCGACGTGGCGGCCGGCATCGCCGGTGTGCGGCGCGAGTTGCTTGCCAGCCTTGATCGTCTCGTCGACGTAGCGGCCTGCATCGCCCGTGTAGGGG
>JACCYD010001045.1 GCA_013696695.1 Deltaproteobacteria bacterium
CAGCTGGTGGAAGTATGCCGAGAGGTTCGGCGCGCGATCGGACAGCACCGCGAGCGGCGTATCGGTGCCCATCGAACCGACCGGCTCTTTCCCGCCGGTGGCCATCGGCTCGATGATCTGATCGACATCCTCGTCGGTGTAGCCGTGTGCGCGTGCGAGGCGGAACAGCGCGTCGCCGGCGATCGCCTCGGGCGAGGCCACCTCGTCGAGCTCGTGCATCTCGAACACGTTCTTGTCGAGCCACTTGCGATACGGGAACCTGCCCGCGACATCGCGCTTGAGCTCGGCGTCGTCGACGATCCGGCCTTCCGACGTGTCGACGACGAACATCATGCCGGGTTGCAACCGGCCCTTGCTTCTTACGCGCTCGGGCGGCACGTCGATGACGCCGGTCTCCGAGGCGAGGATGACGCGATCGTCGGTGGTGATTGTCCAGCGCGCGGGGCGCAGGCCGTTGCGATCGAGCGTGGCGCCGACCAGCTGGCCATCGGAGAACGCGATCGTCGCCGGGCCATCCCACGGTTCGACCAGCGACGCGGCGTAGCTGTAAAACGCGCGGCGATCTTCGTCGAGATCGGGAGTGTCGGCCTCGGGGATCATCATCATGAGCGCGTGCGGAAGTGACCGGCCGCCGAGCGTGAGCAGCTCGGCCATGTTGTCGAACTGCGCCGAGTCGGACTTCCCCGGCACGATGATCGGAAACAACCGCTCGAGCCCGCCGTGAAACTTGGCGCTCTTGAGCTGACTGCGCCGCGCCTGCATCCAGTTGCCGTTGCCGCGCAGCGTGTTGATCTCGCCGTTGTGCGCGATGTAGCGGAACGGCTGCGCGAGATCCCAGGTCGGGAACGTGTTGGTGGAGAACCGCGAGTGGACGAGCGCGATCGCGCTGACGATCTCCGGCGCCTCGAGATCGGGGAAGAACTTCGGCAGCTGCCGCGGCAGCAGCAGGCCCTTGTAGACGACCGTCTCGGTCGACAGCGACGCGACGTGGAAGTAGCGCTCGGGATCCGCGCCGCGCTCGCGCACGCGATTCTCGGCGAGCTTGCGGATGACGTACAGCGTGCGCTCCCACGCGCTCGGCGGGACGCGGCGCATGCGCACGAAGATCTGGCGGAACACCGGCATCACGGCGCGCGCGACGGTCCCGGTATGGGCCGGATCGATCGGCACGTCGCGCCAGCCGATCACGCGCTGACCCTCTTCGGTGGCGACCTCGGTGAGGATCTGTTCGCACGCCGCCCGCTGCGCGGGATCCGGCGGCAGGAACACCTGGCCCACGGCAAACCGGCGGCCGGCAGGAATCTCGAGCCCGGCCTTCGCGGCCTCGGCGCGGAAGAACCGATCCGGCAGCTGGATCAAGATGCCGGCGCCATCGCCGGTATCCGGATCCGCGCCGGTGGCTGCGCGATGCGAGAGCCGCCGCAGGATCTCGAGCCCGTCGTCGACGATGCTGCGGGACTTGGTGCCCTTGATGTCGGCGACAAACCCGACCCCGCACGCCGCCCGCTCGTAGGATGGATCGTAGAGTCCGCTCATCGACGAACGCGCACTGTAACGCAATGCGTCAGCGACTGTCGACGACTTTGACGCGGTGCTTCAGGTCACCGGTTCTTGCGGGCAACGAAACGGACCAGCCGCGCCTTGTCCATCGCCCAGTCGGGGCGATCGTCGACGAGGTCATCGCGGAGGATGGTGAACGCGCGGCCCTCGAACAGCTTCGCGAGCTGGCCCGGCAGGTAGCTGCCGTCGGGATGATCGGGATCGGCCGCGAAGTACTCGAGCACGAACGTGCCGCCCGCCTTGAGGCCCTTCTTCGACTTCTCGATCCAGGGGATATGTGCGTCACCCGGATAGATCATCGCGATCAGGTCCCACTTCTCGGTGCCGAAATCCCAGTCGTCGATGTTCGCGTTGACGGTGGTCAGCGTGAGCTTGCGCTTCGCGGCCTCTTCGCGCGCGATGCGAATGCCTTCGTCGGAGATATCGATGCCGGTCGTCTTCCAACCTCGGGCGGCCAGATGGAGTGCGTTGCGACCTTGGCCCATCGCGAGGTCGAGTGCGGTGCCGGGCTTGAGCCCCTGGATGACCTCGACCAGCAAGCGGTTCGGCTCCTTCTCGAAGCCGACGTTGTTGCGAAAGATCTCGTTCCAGCTGTCGCGAACCGAGGCCTGGCCGCCCTTCTGCCAGGTCCATAGCCGGAGCTTCCACGCGCTTTGCCTGTCCGGAGACGTCTCGCGCGCCCACTGCAGGACGTACCAGCCGACGTAGCGATAGCCGCCGTGCGAATCGTTACCGCCCTGAACCTCCGTCGCCTTGCCGATGAAGAGCGCGTCGTCGGTGCCGATCTGCACGCTCTCGTCGGACCACGTCCGTGTCGCGATGTACGGCGGGCCCGCCTTCCGCTTCTTGAGACCTTCGAGCTCCTCGGCGCGCGTCGATGGCTTGCCGCCCTCGAAGTGAAGCATCCGATCCGACCACGCGGCCTCGAGCGCGGGGATGTCGGCGTGATCGAAGGCGAGGAGCATCGCGTGGCTCCTCGCGACGATGTCCTCCTTACTTGGCGCAGGTGCGAGCGCGGCTGGACACTCTGCACCGGGTGCCATCGGCGCGACGACGGCTGGAGGTGACGCGCTGCAGCCGAGTCCGACGAGCAAGGCGACGAGGACGAATCGCATGTGTCGGTGCTACCAGAGCCCGCGATCCGGAATTCCGTTTCGGGTGACCGGAATCACGCGGCCGCGCTCGCGGGTTCGATCGACCTTCCCAGCGAGTGCAGTCTGCGTGTGAAAACGGAGTATCGTCGAACCGCCCGTCGAAGAAGGTGCACATGAAGACGCTCTCGCTTGCCTTGCTCGCCGTCATCGCAGGAACCGCATCGGCGCAGCCGGGAGCGGATCCCACTGGCGATCCACCGCCGTACCCCGCCCCTCAGCCGCCACAACCCTATCCGCAGCCGTATGCGCCGCCGTATGCGCCGCCGCCGCCGCAGGGCTATGCGCCGCCGCCCCAGAACTACGTGCCGGTGCAACTCAGCGCCGACGATCAGGAGCTGCTCCAGAAGGGCGAGATCAGCGACGGTCAGCACGTCGGTGGTGCGGTCGTCAGCTTGTTCTTCGGCTTCGGTATCGGGCAGGCGGTGCAGGGCCGCTATGGCGAGACCGGCTGGATCTTCACGATTGGCGAGATCGCGTCGATCACCGCGCTGTTCGTTGGCCTCGGGCAGGCATTCGACGATTGCTTCGAAGGTGACAATACCTGCAACGACAATCAGGGCGAGACGCTGATGATCGGAGGCCTCGTCGGCCTGCTCGTGTTCCGCGTCTGGGAAGTCGTCGATGCGTTCAGCGGTCCGCCAAAGCACAACCGCAAGGTGCGCGAGCTCCGCATGCGGCTCGGCATGCCGCAGCCGATGTTCACGAAGGTGGTCCCGTACGTCAACACGAACCGCGACGGTGGTGGCACCGCCGGCTTCGTGTTGCGGTTCTGATGCGCACCGCGATCGCTCTCCTCGCGGCCTTGTGCTCCCCTTCTAGAGCTCCGCGATCGCGGTGACGACGCCGGCGACGCGCCGACCCGCGGTGTCGATCGTGTGATCGGCGCGCGCGTACAGCTTCTCGCGCGCCGCGAGCAGGGCGCGCAGCTCGGCGAACGCGTGCGGGTTCTCGCGCATCGGCCGCTGAGCACCCTGCGCGACCACGCGATTCCAGTGATCCTCGGGACGCGCGCGCAGCCAGATGGTCTGGCAGCGCGAGCGGAGCAGGGCGTAGTTCGTGGGGTCGTTGACGATCGATCCACCGGTGGCGAGCACGAACATCTGGCGATCGGCGAGCAGCTGCGCGAGGACTTCACGCTCCACGCGCCGGTAGTACGCCTCGCCGTGTAGCGCGAAGACTTCTCCGAGCGGCAGGCCGGCGGCTTCCTCGATCCGTTGATCGAGCTCGATGAACGCACAATCGAGGCGCTTGGCGAGCGCCTGTCCCACCGACGACTTGCCGGCACCCCGCACGCCGAGCAGCGCGATCGGCCGCGCATCGGCGGGTGCATCCGCGGACGCGAGCAAGGCGGAGGGTGTGGTGCCGAGGCTATGCGCGACCTCGGCGAAGCGACGCAGCGAGATGTTGCCGTCACCGAGCTCCAGCTGCGCGAGAAATCGCTCCGACACACCCGAGTGCTCGGCGAGCTCGCGACGCGACCACCCCTTGCGCTCTCGCTGCGCGCGGACCGCCGCACCGACGGAGGCGAGGTAACTCACTCATGATATATAGTGCATGAACAAGCGGGGTGACAAGCAGTAAATTGCCTGGTACTCGATCGTCATGGACAAGCCTTCCGCAGACGGCGGACCGACCCGGTTCGAGACCCATCCGAGTCGCTACAAGCACTGGAAGCTCGCGGTGACTGGCGAGCTCGCCACGCTGACGATGGCGGTCGACGACGAGCACCCCCACAAGCCGGGATACGAGCTCAAGCTCAACTCGTACGACCTCTCGGTCGACATCGAGCTCGCCGACGCGATCCTGCGCCTGCGCTTCGAGCACCCCGAGGTCAAGTGCGTGGTGTTCACGGCCGAGCTCGATCGCGTGTTCTGCTCCGGCGCGAACATCTACATGCTCGGGCTGTCGACCCACTCGTTCAAGGTGAACTTCTGCAAGTTCACGAACGAGACGCGGATCTACCTCGAGGACGCATCTGCGAACAGCGGCCTCGCATCGCTGTGCGCGTGCAAGGGCACCACGGCCGGCGGCGGCTACGAGCTCGCGCTCGCCTGCGACGAGACCATGCTGGTCGATGACGGCAACTCCGCGGTCAGCTTCCCCGAGACGCCGCTGCTCGCGGTGCTTCCCGGTACCGGCGGGCTCACGCGCCTGGTCGACAAGCGCAAGGTCCGCCGCGATCGCGCCGACGTGTTCTGCACCACGGCCGAGGGCATCAAGGGCAAACGCGCGAAGGAGTGGGGCCTCGTCGATCACGTGGTGTCGCGGTCGAGCTGGGACGCCACGGTCACGGAGCGAGCGAAGTCGCTTTCCGCGAAGCAGACGGTCACGCGAGGCCCGGCGGTCGAGCTGCCCGCGCTGTCGGCGAAGGTCGAGGCCAACGGGGTGAAATATCGCTACGTCGAGCTCCAGGTCGATCGCACCGCGCGCACCGGCGAGCTCACGGTGCGCGGGCCCGAAGCCTCCGACGTGCTCGACTTCACGACGCCCGAGACGTGGAGCCTCCATGCATTCCGCGAGCTCGACGAGGCGCTGCTCCGGCTGCGCTTCGACTTCCCGGAGATCGGAATGATCGCGGTGCGCACCGTCGGTGATCCGAAGCTGGTCGTGCTGCACGACGAGCTGCTCGCCACCACGACCACCGGCTTCGCGCGCGAGATCCGGTTGCTGCAGCGCCGCGTGCTCAAGCGCTTCGACAACACGGCGCGGTCGTTCTACGCGGTCGCCGATTCCGCGCAGTCGTGCTTCGCCGGCTCGCTGCTCGAGCTCGCGCTCGGTGCCGATCGCTTCTACATGCTGATCGATGGTGACCAGAAGATCGGCGTCGCCACCTCGGTCGCGAACGCCGGGTTCAACGTGATGTCGTCCGGCCTGTCGCGCCTCGGCGCCCGGTTCTACGGCGATCCCGAGCTTGCAACTGCGGTGCTCCAGCGCGGTGCCCCGAAGCCGAAATCTCCGCGCGGTGCGATCGCGTTGCCGCCGGAGCGGGCGAAACTGCTCGCCGAGCACCCTGCTTACAAGCTCGCGATGTCGATCGAGATGATCCCGAGCGAGGAGGCCGAGAAGCTCGGCATCGCCACGATCGCCGCCGACGACATCGATTTCGGCGACGAGCTGCGGATCGCGCTCGAGGAGCGCGCGTCGCTGTCGCCGGATGCACTCACCGGCATGGAGCAGTCGCTCCGCTTCGTCGGCCCCGAGACGCTCGAGACCAAGATCTTCGGCCGGCTGTCGGCCTGGCAGAACTGGATCTTCACGCGCCCGAACTCCACGGGCGAGCACGGCGCGCTCACGCTCTACGGCAAACCGGAACGTCCGCAATTCGGCTGGAAGAGGACCTAGCCGCCGGCGCGAGCCGGCAAGAGGACTTGAGACAATGACGAATGTGATCACCGACGACAAGATCCCGAACAACGTCAATCTGTCGGGCGACAAGCGCCTGCAGCGTGCGCTCGAGGCGTGGCAGCCGAAGTTCATCGACTGGTGGAAGGAGATGGGGCCGGCGCCGTGGAACGAGAAGGACATCTACCTCCGCACCGCGATCTCCGTCGAGACCGAGGGCTGGGCGAACTTCGACTACGTCAAGATGCCGGACTATCGCTGGGGCATCTTCCTCGAGCCGAAGAAGGAAGGCCGGCTCCATCACTTCGGCGACAACATGGGTCAGCCGGTGTGGGACGAGGTGCCGGGCGAGTTCCGCAACATGTTGCGTCGCCTGATCGTCACGCAGGGCGACACCGAGCCCGCGAGCGTCGAGCAGCAGCGCAAGCTCGGCGAGACCGCACCGTCGCTCTACGATCTGCGCAACCTATTTCAGGTCAACGTCGAGGAAGGCCGCCACCTGTGGGCGATGGTCTATCTCCTCCACACCTACTTCGGTCGCGATGGCCGCGAGGAGGCCGAGGAGTTGCTACAGCGGCGCAGTGGCGACGCCGACAAGCCGAGGATCCTCGGCGCGTTCAACGAGCCCACCAGCCACTGGGTGTCGTTCTTCATGTTCACGATGTTCACGGATCGCGACGGCAAGTATCAGCTCGCCGCGCTCGCCGAGAGCGCCTTCGATCCGCTCGCGCGCACGTGCCGCTTCATGCTCACCGAGGAAGCGCACCACATGTTCGTCGGCGAGACCGGCGTGCAGCGGATCGTCAAGCGAGCCTGCGAGCTGATGAAGCAGGAGCCGAACGGAGACGTTCGCAAGGCGGGCGGCGTCGATCTGCCGACGATCCAGAAGTACCTGAACCTCTGGTACACGCTGTCGCTCGATCTGTTCGGTGGCGAGGTGTCGTCGAACGCCGCTGATGCGTTCGCATCCGGCCTGAAGGGTCGCTACAAGGAAGATCGCTACGACGAGCACAAGCTGGTCGGCTCGCACTTCGCGATGGACGTGCTCGAGAACGGCAAGGTCATCCACAAGGATGTCCCGATGCGCAACGCGCTCAACGAGGTGCTCCGCACCGAGTACATCAAGGACTGCCAGCGCGGCGTCGATCGCTGGAACAAGACGATCCGCGAGGAGGGCATCGAGCACGAGCTCAAGCTGCCCGCGAACAAGTTCCATCGCCAGATCGGCATGTGGTCCGGTCACTTCTTCACCCCCGACGGCGAGATGATCGATCAAGCCGCGTTCGACGCGCGCCGCACCGAGTGGCTGCCGAACGAGGCCGACGAGACGTACATCAAGTCGCTGATGCAGCCGGTCTACGAGCGCGGCAAGATGGCGAACTGGATCGCGCCGCCGATCAAGGGCATCAACGGACTGCCCGGCGACTTCGAGTACGTCAAGTTGCCGTGAGCTCAGTTGCGATCGTCGCTCACGACTTCTTCTTGAGCAGATCGCCGAACGTCCCGAGCCCCGACGACGGGTGTTGCTTGACGGCCTCGGCGACGTCCTCGCTGGTCGCTGCATTGTCGGAGGTGAGCGAGAGCGAGAGCCGGCGCTTGTCGGCATCGATGGCGAGCACGACCGCCTCGACGGCCTGACCGACGGAGACGACCTCCTTCGGATGGTTGATCCGGCGGCCGGCGCCGAGCTCGCTGATGTGGACCAGGCCTTCGACGGCCGGCGCGATCTCGACGAACGCACCGAACGGCTGCAGCCGCGTGACCGTGCCCTTGATGCGTTGGCCCTCGCGGAGGTCCTTGGTGACGTCGTTCCACGGATCGTTGCCGAGCGCCTTCAGCGACAGGCTGATGCGATCGTTGCGCTCCTTGCCCTGCGCCGGCTCCATCTTGACGATCACCGCCTCGACCTCCTGGCCGAGCGACAGGATGTCTTCGGGCTTGTCGACGCGCGTGTAGCCGAGCTCGGACACGTGCAGCATGCCCTCGATGCCGCCGATATCGACGAACGCACCGAACGGCTTGAAGCCGGTGACCTTGCCGCGCACGACCAGCCCGACTTGCAGCGTCTTGCGGGTCTCGACGGCGCGCTTCTCCTGGTCCTCCTCGAGCAGGGCGCGGCGCGACAACACGACGTTGCGCGGCTCGTACCGCGTGATCCGGAACGACAGCCGTTGGCCGACGTAGACCGCGAGATCTTCGACGAAGCGGTTGTCGATCTGCGAGGCGGGGCAGAAGCCGCGCTGGCCCGCGACGTCGACGGAGAGGCCACCCTTGACGACCTCGGTGACGACGCCGTCGACCGGAATCTGCAGCTCGTGTGCCTGCTGAAGCTCCGCGCTCGCCTGCGGGCCGCGGCCAACCTTGACGCGCAGCGACAGCACTCCGCCGGTATCGGCGCCGACGCGCGCCTCGATGGTGTCGCCGATCTTGACGAGCAGCTTGCCTTCGTTGTCGGAGACCTGTGCGCGCTCGAGCGTGCCTTCGGCCTTGCCGCCGACGTCGACGAACACGGTGTCCTTGCCGAGCGAGATGATCTTCCCCTGAACGACATCGCCGACCTTGGGGCGCTTCGTGCGCTTCGCGCCGACTTCTGATGCCGCGAGCATTGCCGCGAAGTCTTCTTCTGAATCGTCAGGGACCATGGGGAGGGAACCTATCGCATCTCGCCTTCCTGATCTCGGCAGGTGACGTTGCGGATCCATCGCGCGCGGCGATCGGGGGAAAGCCCGCACCCGACGAGCTTGTTGGCCCGCTCTAGTTCGCGGGGGCGCGCAGGTCGGACTGCGACCGGCGGCTCTGCGGGACGACAATCTCGGCGGGCTTGGTGGCGTCCAGATCGAGCAGTTTCGGGGACAGGAAGCCGATCTTGCGCATCGTCCAGTCCCACATCCGGGTCGGGGCGACAGCGCGGAAGAACAAGATGAAGTTCGTGCTGCGTGGTGCGACGTAGCGGGCGGCCGGACGGCGGGCGCGAACGGCCCGCGAGATCGCCTTCGCGATCACGATCGGGTTCGAGGCGAAGCGGTCCGCCATCTTCGACATCTTCTCGTACTTACCGAGCGACGCGGCATACGCACCGTGCTGGACCGTGCCCAGGTTGGCGACGGCGGTGGCTTCGAAGTTGGTGCGGATGACGCCGGGCTCGATCAGCGAGACGTCGATGCCGAACGGGCGCAGCTCGTAGCGGAGCGCGTCGCTCAGCGACTCGACGGCGTACTTCGTCGAGTTGTAGACGCCGAAGTAGGGGAGCGTGATGCGGCCACCGACGCTCGACACGTTGATGATGCGGCCACTCTTGCGCTCGAGCATGCGC
>JACCYD010000412.1 GCA_013696695.1 Deltaproteobacteria bacterium
CGCGTAGACCTGGCACTGCTGCGTCGAGCACAGCAGGAACGGATCGGTGAGGTTGCGGCGGCCGATCTTCTGCAGCAGCTCGGTGCGTGCGGCGATCGCCTGCGCCTCGAGCGCGGTCTGCGGCGCATCGGGATACATCTCCGCGGGCACCAGCCCGGCGAGCAGCTTGTCCTCGGGTACCGCGTTCGCGACCACCAGCGAACCGTCGTGATCGAGCGTGACGTAGATGGCGCCCCAGTAGCGGCGATCCTCCGAGCCGGTCTGCAGCTGCGAACCGCCGGTGTTGGTGGGCACGTTCTCGACCGTGAGCGTCTCGGTCGGCTTCTTCGGGCGGAACCACAGCACCGACGAGTTCTTGATCACGGTGCCGTTGCTCTTCGCGAGCACGACGCCGCCGGGCCGCCGCACCAGCTCCTGGTGCACGCTGGTGCGAATACCGAACCGCTTCGCGATCTCGGCAGAGCGCGCCGTGCCCTTGCCGGTGGGGACCGGATCGATCGCGATGCGAACTTCACGCGTATCGATCACTTCACCATCGACGCCGAACACTGTCCCGATCTCGAAGTTGCGCGGCTCGAACCCGCGCTCTTTCCACTTCGCGAGCGATCCGGTGATGCCGGTGGAGTCCTCGGGCTGGAGCGTGTCGACGATCGTCCAGTCGTGGATGACGGCGGGCTTGACCGCGTCGGCGCTGATCGTCCAGCTGTCGCCGCCCTCGGTCTCGATCGCGGCGCCCCCGTTCCCGTCAGGCCACACGATGACGCCGCCCTTCGCGCGCAGCTTGACCTCGCGCTTCTTGCTCATGATCTCGACCGTGATCAGCGGGACCCCGGTATCGGTGAACGTGAACCGCGTCGAGTAAAGGATGCGGAGCTTGTCGGTGGCCGAGGTCTCGTCCGCACCGGCCCCGGCGGGTAGCAGAGCAAGCATGGGGAGCAGCGCGAGCAGGGAGATCCTGGGCATGCACGAGGCTAGGCAGCCACCGCGCGAAGGCGCAACAATCCGGCCGTTTAGGGCTACAACTCGGGGATGTTGCCCGGTGACGTGCTCGCAGCCCGCGATCGGCTCCCCGCCAAGCCAGCCCCGGTCACGTTGACGGGGCGACCGTGACCGTGCGCGCGCGCTGGGAGGCCCGATGATCGCGCGCGATCAGATCGCGTTGCGGGAGGATCTCTCGCTGCGCATCGCCGTCGTGGCGGATACCCACTCCGCGCCGCAGGCCGGCACCCACGAGCAGCTCCGCGCCCTCGCGCCCGACGCGATCTTGCACGCCGGCGATATCGGCGATCTCGACGTGCTCGAGGGCTTCAAGCAGATCGCGCCGCTGTACGCGATCCGCGGCAACATCGACGTCCACCGCGACGACATCCCGGATCACCGCACGATCGATCTGATGGCAGGCGACCAGGCAGTGCTTCGCATCCTGCTCGTGCACATCGCGGTCGCGGGGCCGCGGCTGCAGGGCCACGTCGCGAAGCTCGCCCACAAGGAGGCGGCGAAGCTGGTGGTGTGCGGCCACTCGCACGTGCCGTTCGTCGGCGAGGATCGTGGCCTCACGGTGTTCAACCCGGGCTCGTGCGGCCCGCGGCGGTTCACGTTGCCGATCGTGTTCGGCACGATCCAGATCGCGGGCGGCAAGTTGCGGTTCGGTCATGTCGAGGCGGCCACCGGCGCGGCCTGGACGCCGTGACACCCGAGACCCTGCTCGATCGCGCAGCTCTCTCGCTCGAGCGCGGCGAGTACGCGATCGCGCTACCGATCTTGATCGCGCAGTGGCGCGTGCGGAAGGCGCCGGAGCTCGGCGATCTGATCGATCGCGTCGACGAGCGCGTCACGGGCGCACCGTTCGAAGGCTCGACCGATCGCTGGCTCGCAGCCGCTGCGGTGGCCGACGATCTGTCGCGCGGTCCGCTGCTGCGCGCGATCCCGAAGCGCACGCTCGAGGATACCCAGCGCGTGCTCGACGTCGCCACCGAGTGGGACGATCCGCGGCTGACTCGCATCCTGCGCGGCCTCCTCGTCGAGCTGCCGTGGACGGGCCGCCGCTCGCGCGATGGTTGGCGCGAGATCTTCCGGTTCATCGCGAGCCAGCGCGATCCGCGCCTGGTCGAGCTGGTGCACACGCTGCCGCCGACGTGGACGATCGGCGAGGAGATGCAGCGGTTCCTGACCAAGCTCCTGACGTCCGCCGTCAAGCCGGTCGCGATCGCTCCGTGGCCCGAAGCCGCGGCGCTCGGCGCGTTGCTCGGTGTGACTCCTTCGATCGTCACCAAGGCAGAGACCGAAGCAGATCTGCTCGCCCGGATCTACGAGCACCCGGAGGACGACGCTCCGCGCGCCGTCTACGCCGACTGGCTCCTCGAGCGCGAGAATCCGCGCGGTGAATTCATCGTGTTGCAGCTGCGGCCCGACAAGGACGACGCGGCGACCAAGCGCGAGCTCGCGCTGCTCAAGAAGCACCAGAAGGCGTGGCTCGGTCCGATGGAGCCGGTGATCCGCGCCGTCGAGCTCCGGCGTGGCTTCCCGGCGAGCGCCACGATCAAGTTCCGGCATCAACGCGATGTCGATCAGTTCGGCCACCATGCGGCGTGGGCGACGCTCGAGGAGCTGTCGTGGACGTACAGCCAGGCGCGCGACGATCGGCTCGATTGGACGCGCGCGATGACGCCCGCGATGTCGGGACTGCGGATCGCTCATCAGCCATCGCTGACGCAGTTGCTCGGCGCCACACGCCCGTGGCGCATCGAGCGGTGCGAGATCGATCAGCTCGACGCCACGCAGTTTCAGTCGCTGCTCGGTCATCCCCTGCTGCCCGCCCTGCGGGAGCTCTCGATCGGCTATTCGGTGAAGCCGAGCTGGTTCAATGGCATCGTCAAGTGCCCGCCGCATCTCGAGATGATCGCGCCCCTCGATAGCATCGATCGCGAGGTGTTCGTGGCGAAGGCCGAGGCGACGCCGGTGGAGACCCTGACCTTCGTGTGGTCGTATTACCGAGGGCGCTTCTCGCGCGATGACACGGGCAAGTTGTCGCGGCTTGACGTCGCGACCACGATCGCGCTGCCGAGCCTCGACGTCCTCCCGAAGGCGACGATCGCCACCATCGACTCCGCGCTCAAGCAGATCAAGTTTCGCACGCTCACGCACGTCGACGTCACCGCGACGATCGGCGGCGAGCGGATCTCGATCGCGCACCTGGTCGAACAAACCAAGCGCATTCGCCGCTGAGGCAGGACGTGATCACTCGCTGGTCACCTGGTGACGCGTTACAACCGGCGCATGGCCCACGAGCACCACGCGATCGATTACATCGAGATCACGGTCACCGACGTCGCCGTCGCGAAGCAGTTCTACGCCGCGGCGTTTGGCTGGCAGTTCAACGACTACGGGCCAGGCTATGCGGGCATCCAGGGCGCGGCGCGCGAGCAGGGAGGCCTCGCACAGGGAACGCCGACGCGTGGCGGCCCACTCGTCGTGCTGTTCTCGAGCGACCTCGACGCGACGCTCGCAGCGGTGAAATCAGCCGGCGGCACGATCGCGAAGGGACCGTTCGAGTTCCCGGGCGGTCGCCGCTTCCAGTTTGTCGATCCGGCGGGCAACGAGCTCGCGGTGTGGGCGTTGGCAACGGCCGAGCGTTAGCGCTTTGCGCGATAGCTCGCCTGCTCAGGGCGCGAAGACGGTTTCCATCAGGATCGCGCAGACCTGGTACGGGTCCATGTTGGCCGCCGGGCGGCGATCTTCGAAGTAACCCTTGCCTTCGTTGGCCGCGGCCATCGGGATCCGGATCGACGCGCCACGATCTGACACGCCGTAGCGGAACTGATGGATCGAGCACGTCTCGTGCTTCCCGGTGAGGCGCTCCTCGTTGCTGGCACCGTAGACCTGGATGTGCTCTGCGTGGCGCTTGCGAAGCTTTTCGCACATCGCTTCGATCACCTTGATGCCACCGTCGGCGCGCGTCGCTTTGGTGCTGATGTTGGTGTGTGCCCCGGCGCCGTTCCAGTCGCCCTTCATCGGCTTCGGGTGGAGCGTCGCGGAAACGCCGTGGTCCTCTCCGATCCGGTAGAGCAGCCAGCGCCCGAGCCACAGCTGATCACCCATCTCGAGCGGGCTGAGCGGTCCGATCTGGAACTCCCACTGCGCCGGCATGACCTCGGCGTTGGTGCCGCAGATCGCGAGGCCGGCCCTGATGCAGGCAGCGGCGTGCGCCTCGACCACCTTGCGACCGAACACCTCGTCGGAGCCCACGCCGCAGTAGTAACCGCCTTGCGGCGCGGGGAATCCGCGCTCCGGCCAGCCGAGCGGGTGGTTGCCGTTGAAGAACGTGTACTCCTGCTCGATTCCGAACCAGGTGTCGTGTTCCTCGTGCTTCTCCGAGAGCACGCGCAGCGGTGCACGCGTGTTGGTCGCATGAACGGTGCCATCGGCGTTGTGCACCTCGCACAGCACGAGGAGGTCGTGCTCGCCGTGCAGCGGGTCGGGGACGATCTTGACCGGCTTGAGCTGGCAGTCACTGAAGTGACCCTCGGCCTGGCTGGTGCTCGAGCCGTCGAAGCCCCAGTCCGGTAGCTCGGAGAGCGACTTCACAGGCCCGTCGATGATCTTCGTCTTCGAGCGCAGCTTCGCGGTGGGCTGCTGACCGTCGATCCAGATGTATTCGGCGCAGACTTTCTTCACGAGAGCTCCTTTGAAGAAGGAATAGTAGTCATTTCGTCCAGTCAGTGTCGGCCGCCTGCCCGCTCTTCGTCAGTCGCCGCGACGGTCGAAGTAGTGCTCGCACTCCTGAAGCTGCTCGCCGTCCATGCCGGTGATCTGCGCGATCCACTTCGCGTGATCGCGCCAGCCGCGCTCGAGGAACGCGTTGACCAGCTCCTCGCGCTTGCTGTCTTGATCGCTCTGGCGACCGAGCCAGGCTAACACCTGGTTCGGATCGTTCGAGCAGCCGGCGGCGACGCCGGCACCGAGGTTCTCGCGCTCGGTGCGATCGCTCTGCGCGTCGTACATCATGAACTGGCTCATCTTGCCGCGGACCTCGTCGGCGATGGTCTGCTGCGTCCAGCTCGGGACGTGCTTCGCCATCGTCTCGGCGAACACCTGCCAGTAGTTGCGATTCGCGGCTTCCCAGCGCGCGAGATCGTCGAGCGTCTTGTGGCGCAGCGACTGCCACACGTGCTCGGCGTCCTGCTTCGCGTACCACGCGGGCAGGGCGGCCTCGAACGCGAGCGCGATCGCGCCGGCACCCTTCGCGAACATCGCGCCCGCCGTGCCGGGGGTCGACGTGGTCACGGCACGACAGCTCGAGCACGTGACGTTGACCGTCTCGCACCAGCTCGGGCGCTTGAGCGCGGCGCCGCAGTTGTTGCACGCGAGCGGCGCGTCGGCTTCCTTCATCGCGATCTGCTGCAGTGCGCGGGCGGCTTCCGCCTCACCGTAGATGATGATCGTCTCGGTGATCCGCTCGAGCTCGCGCTCGAACGCACCCTTCGCCGACAGCATCTTCGCGCGGTACGCGGAGATCGCCTTGTCGTCGTCGTCGATGCTGTCCATCTCGCCGTCGAGCTTCTCCCACGCGTCGTCGACCTTGGTGTCGAGGGCTTGCAGGCGCGCCTTGAGCGCACTCGACACGCCGTTGACGCCGGTGCCTTGCAGTACGTCGACCGCGATCACGTCCTTGTAGGCCGCCATCGCTTCGGCCTCGATCTCTTTGATGCGCGTGCGGATCTTCTCGGCAAACGCGAGCCAGCGCGCCTGGAACGGCGCGAGCGCCGGGGGTGGTTGCATCATGGTGTCTCCTAGGCCTAGGTCTTCAGCGTTCCGGAACCACAGAAGTCGCAGCGGAGATCGCCCTCGACATTCAGCCGCGGTCCGCCGCATTCGTTGCATCGGGCGACGAAGCCACCGGGTGGACGCTGCCACGCCGGCGCCTTCGCACTCGCGATCGCGAAGGCGAACATGCTCTTCGGTCGCCACGTCGCCTGCTTGAGATAGGTCGCTTCGATCTGCTGCCACGTCGCGAGCGCCGCCTGGATCAGGCGCTGATCGCCGACCTCGTGCGCGAACTTCTCCGCGATCGCGTGGACCACCGCACCGACTTCTTCGGGCAGTGCGCCACGCGCGAGGTTTAGCTGCGCACGCCGCGCATTGCGCGTGGCACCGTCGACGCGCTGCACGTTGTACTCGGCGAGGAGCCGACCCCAGGCGTCGTTGACCATCCCTGGTGGTTCCACCAGCAGGGCCACGTCGAACAACCGGGACAGCTCCTCGCTGAGCCGACCGAGCAGGTGCAGATCAGATGTCGATGTCACTGTCGGGGTTGCCGCCGCCAGCGGCCATGTACTGCTCGGTGTAGTGCGTCAGCAGGTCGCCGTAGCGGCCAGCGATTCGATAGTCGGCCATGAACTTCGCCGACCAGTACTGGCTGATGTTCGACCAATCGAGCGCGTTCATCCCGAACTGCTGCTGGAGCATCGCGTTGACGTCGCGACCCTGCTGGGCCCACGCCGACTGTGCGCCACCGATCTCCGCATAGCGCTCGAGCGTGCACGGCTCGGCACCGACGGCACCGCCGCCGGCTGCGCTGTAGACGCCCGCGCCGCCGGCATTCGCCGCGGCCGTGGCGCCATATTGACCCTGGCCGGCCTGACCGAAGTACTTGCTGTACTCGGTGAGCAGCGCCATCGTTGCGTTCATGTCGCCGGACGCCTGGCCGCTCATGCGGCGAGTCCACTCGCCCGACACGCGCTCCCACTTCGCTTGATCGAAGCCGGCCTCCTGGAGGATCTGGCTCCACTTGCCCATGTCGCCACCGATGGTGGCGGCCTTGGCCTGCGTGGTGGCGTAGTGCTCGAGCGTGACGCCCTCGACGGGGGCGAAGATCTCCTGATTCTGCGAGGCAGCGGAGCCCATCGCATCGCGCTGCTCCTGCATGGCGGCCTGCACGGCGGCCTGCGAGAAGTCGTGGTTGTCGCCGAAGTGCTTTTGGAACGTGTCGCGCACGCGCTGCATGTGGCTGTAGTCGCGGAGACCGAGCTCGCGGCACTTCGCGTCGCACGCCTCGTCGCCGCCGTTATTACCGGCGGTCTCGATCTGCTTCAGGCGGCGCCAGTAGCCCTGGTGATCGTTCGGATCCCAGCCGCCCCAATCGTCGGCCTCGTCGGCGTCCTCGTCGGCGTCGTCATCCTGCTCCGGCTCGGGCTCGGGCGCCGCGTACTGAGGCTGCTGGTGCTGATGTTGTTGCTGCGCCTCGGGTTCCGCTTGCTGACCCGTCATCTGCGCAACCTTGTTCTTCATCTTGTCGAACAGCCCCATGACTTGCTCTTTCCGGTCGCATCGCGCGACGCGTTTTTCCCGGCCCACACACTAACGCGATCCGTATCGACGTCAGCGGGAGTGACGTCTCATTTGTCGTTGTCGTCGTCGGGGAACTCGGTGTCGATCATGTCGAGCATCCAGTCCGGAACCCCTGCGCCGGCGACGCGGCCGGGCGTCACGACGCGAGATCGCGCGCGATCCGGCGGGCTGTGATCGTCGATCAACTGACGGATCCATTCCTTCGGCGTCGGCGCGGTGAGACCGGGCATCACGGTGCGCGGCTGCGTGTTGCGACGGCGCGCTGCCGGCGGTTGCGTGGGTGGACGCGTGCGCGGCGTGAACAAGGGCGGCGGTGGCGGCGCGGGCGCGTGACGAACCGGCGGCGGCTGCTGCTCCGCGCTCGGCGGCGGTGGGAACCCCGGATTGGTGGGCGGGCGACGGCCCTGATT
>JACCYD010001147.1 GCA_013696695.1 Deltaproteobacteria bacterium
GCGCGAGGCACCGCCCGCACCCCGCGAGGAGCAGCGTCGTGCGCGCCAAGGGTTCGTGTTCATTCCCGGTCGCTGGGAATGGAAGACCAACAAGTGGGAGTGGCTCGCCGGCCGCGATGAACGCGAACGGCCCGGGAAGACGTGGCGCGAGGGTCGCTGGGATCGCAAGGGCGACGCCTTCGTGTATGTCGAGGGCGACTGGACCGACGAGCCGGTCGCGGCGTATCCACGCGAAGCGCCGCCGGCACCACGGGAAGAGCGACTGCGTCCTCGCGCGGGGTTCGTGCTGATCCCAGGTCGCTGGGATTGGCGCGGAGGGAAATGGGAGTGGGTCGAAGCTCGCTACGAGGCGGAGCGCGTCGGAAAGAGTTGGCGCGAGGGTCGCTGGGATCGCAGGGGCGATCGCTACGTGTATGTCGAGGGCGACTGGAGCGACGAGCCGGTCGCAACGCGATACCCGCGCGAAGCACCGCCGGCACCACGCGAGGAGAGCCAGCGCCCTCGCGCGGGTTACGTGTTGATTCCAGGTCGCTGGGATTGGCGCGGTGGGAAGTGGGAGTGGGTCGAAGGACGCTACGAGACGCCGCGTACGGGCAAGCGATGGCGCGACGGCCGCTGGGATCGCAAGGACGATGGCTACACCTACCTCGAAGGTGAGTGGATCGATGATGATCGGCCGCGCGAGGCGCCCCCTGCACCACGGCAGCAACGCTTTGATCGCCGTGCTGGCTTCGAGTTCATCCCGGGTCGGTGGGACTGGCGCGGCGGGAGGTGGGAGTGGGTCGAGGGTCGATACGAACAAGAACGCCGCGGCAAACGGTTTCGCGATGGCCGCTGGGAACGCTTTGGCGACTCGTGGGGATTTGTCGAAGGTGACTGGATCGCCGAGGATGAACCGGAGCTGATCTACTACGAGTTACCCCGCGGACAACGGCTGGACCTCCCGGTAGTCGGGAATTTCTGGCCACCCAAGGGGAGGTCAGGGTCGCGCGTCATGATCCAGGGGCGAAACTTCAGCCCCGACGCGGTCGTGCTGTGGGACGGTCAGCCGATCAGGTCGCGCGTGCTCAGCACGTTCGAGATCGAGCTCAGAGTGCCGGCGAACGCGAACACCGGCGAGCTCTCGCTTCGCGACCCAGCGCGACGGCGCGATCTGCAGGTCGGCCTCTTCGAGGTCGTGCCCGACTACGATGCGGAGGCGGAGTTCCGAAGAATCGAAGCCGAGCGGCAGCGCGCCGCGCAAGCCGCGATCGACGCGCGCAGGCAACAGTTCGCCGCCGCGCGTGCTGCTCGCGAGCTCGCGATCCGCCAGCGTGTCGAGGCTCGTGCCGCGAGTCGCGCACAACGCCGGGCCGCACGCATCGCGGCGTTGCGCGCGAAGTGGGTGCGTGACTTCCTCCGGACCGAGGACACGCAGTTCGAGCTGACCTTGCACGCGCAACGCTCTGCCGACCTCCAGCGGATGCTCGAGATCGCGGAGCTCAAGAACGACGTCAGGCTCGCAGTCAGGATCGAGGTCGCGCGGTCTCGCGAAGATGCTCGACACGACCGGCGAATGACGACGCTCGTAGGAAACTTCAAGGGAGGAAACCGATGACTCGCCTGGCGATCATGATGCTCGGACTACTACTCGTCGCGACCTCGTGTGGAGGCAAGACCGAGGAGCCTCCGTCGACCGGCGAGAACAAGCCCGCCGGCAGCGCGGTCACGGGGAGTGCCGCGACGGGCAGCGGCAGCGCCACTGCCAACGCTGGCAGTGCGGCGGGTAGCGCGGCGGGCAGCGCGACTGCTGCCGGCAGCGCTGCAGGCAGCGGCAGCAGCGCGCCGGCGAAAGACCCGGAACTCCCGGCTGCCGAGGATTTCGAGCAGGAAGCGACCGCGCGGATCACGGAAAAAAATCTCGAGACGGAAGTGAAGCTCCTCGAGAAGGAGATCGGCGCGAACTGAGCGGGCGACTTCTTCGTCGCGCTACTCGCGCTCAGAAGTCGGTGCCGACGCCGAGCTGCACGATCAGTGGATTGACCCACACGCTCATCTTCGCCGTGCCCACCTCGACGGTGTCGAACAGCGGCAGCGCCGGGGCGCGGACCTCGACGTGCTCGACGCGCGCACGCGCGAGCATCAACGCGATGAACTTGACGTCGAGGCGCGCGTAGACGCGCCCGGCGATCTTGGCCTCGAGCCCGGTTTGCAACACGAGGCCGGGTGCCGGCGAGATCTTCATCTCGGGCTGGCTGACCTCGGTGAGCACCGGGTTCGTCAGCTTGCCGCCGTACGCGAACAGCACCGCGACGCCGGCACCGACGTACGGCCGCACCTTGCCGCGCGTCAGCTCGTAGACCGCGGTGATCATCGGCGGTGCGGCCTTGGCCTCGCCGAGCTCCTCGCCGATCGGCGGCACGCCGGTCGGGATGCCGAGCGCGGTGGGCGCGATCGACATGTCGCGCAGCGTGCCGGTGGCCTTGAACTTCACGGTGAACGGCACGCCGAGCACGGTCTCGAGCGAGATCCGCGGCGTCAGCCGGTAGCCGATCGTGATCGCGGGGATCGTCGCCGACGACACCGTCGAGCCGCTGCCGGCGATCGGCCCGTTCTGGACGGCGAGGCTCGCCGGGCCGTCGATGTCGGCGAGCTCGAGCTCGCGCGATTGGGAGAGTGGCGCGACGTGCGCGATGCCGCCACGGAGGTAGATCTTCTTGAACGTGGCGGGCTTGGCCTTCGCCTTGATCGCGACAGGCTCGGGCTCGTCCATCGGCGGTGGGATCGGGGGCGAGTACGGCTCGGGCGCTTTCGCCTCCGGCTCCATCTCGATCTCGATCTCGGGCTCCGTCGGTTTCTTTGGTGGCGTCTTCTTCTTGGGCGCCTTCTTGGGCTTCTTGGGCGCCTTCTCCGCGGCCTTCTTCTTCGCGGCAGGGACTTCCTTGTCGTCGGCCTGCGGGCTCGCGATCGCGTGCGAGCCGAGGACGGCGACGATCAACAGCGCGCGAGCGAGCATCTACGGCTCCGCTCCGCGCAGCGGCCGCGAGACCAGCTGGAGCTTCATCTCGCCGGTCGGCAGGATCATGTTGACCGCGCCGCCGAGCCCGAGCGGCGCATCGATGTTGACGGTGACCGGCACGTCGGCGGTGTTCGCGAGTGCGATCACGATCCGCCCGTCCGCGAGGAACGTCACTGGACCTTCGAGCGTCACCGTCAGCGGCTTGCTGATCAGATCGTGATCGGCGCTGAGCGGCAGCTCCATGTCGGGTGCGTCCATGTAGAGATCGAGCGTGACGATCATTTTCGGCGTGCCTCCGCCGTCGACGATGTAGCCGGTGACCGGACCGCCACCGGCGGGCTCGCGGATGCGCATCACGGTGATGCCGGTATCGGCATCGATGTCGGTGTCGCCGATGATCGGCGCGTCGACGGTGGTGGTCATCGACAGGCTGGTCGCGTACATCGCCTGCGGCGTCAGGAACACCGGCACGCAGCTGCCGCCGCCCGGACACCCGGTGGAGATCAGCTCGCCGAGCTGCGTCGGCATCGAGCCGAGCAGGTAGATGCAGCCCTCACGCTCGGGCGTCGCCGCGATGCAATCGGGGTTGTTGAACCTCGCAGCGGTGACATCACCGGTGGTGCCGACGATCCGCATCGCACCGCGGTTCTCGTCGCGCTCGACCTCGACGCCGTTGACCAGACCATCGCCGTTGATGTCGGTGGACGGGCCGGCGGCCGAGAACAGATACGTCGCGCCGCTCGGCGCCGCGCCGACGAAATCGATCGTCAACGCGTTGCCACCGCCGCCACCATCGACACCGTTGAGTGGATCGAAGCTCGCCGCGTCGCCGGTGACGCCGCACAGCTCGCCCGCGTCGCAGTTGTTGTCGCCGCCGGAGATCATCGCGAACCGGTAGCGCGTGCCGTCGGCCCATGGCGCGTCGGGTAGGAACAACAGGCCGCGCTCGCGGCGGATCAGCGAGCCCGGCACCGAGCGAATGCAGCCACCGTTGCCATCGAGCTCCTCGACGCGGACGTCGCCGGTGCCACACGCGGTGCCGAGCGCGACGGTGTTGCGGTCGAGCGGCTGGCTGAACTCGACCTCGACCGGATCGTTAGCGGCGAGGTCGAACGGTCGATAGACGTCGTCGCTGTTCTCGCCGCCGGCGCAGCGGCCGGGCGACGTCGCCGTGGTGCCGGTCAACGAGCACGGCACGCCAGGATGAACGGCGAGCACCGTCATCGCGATGTTGGTGCCGGCGAATTGCGGCGTCGAGAATGCGATCGGCCCGCGCGGTGCGAGGGCGTTGCCCGCGAGGTCGGTGATATTGCCGAGCACGACGTCGAGCGTGGTCGAGTAAGGCAGGTCGGTGCGCGGCCGCAACACGATGGTCGCGCCGTGGCTCTCGATCACGGTCGGGATCGCGGCGCCCCCCTGGGTCTGCAGCGTGACGCCGCCGGCGCGCAGCTTGTCGAGATCGACGGGCTCGCTGAACACCA
The DNA here is from genome assembly GCA_013696695.1 of Deltaproteobacteria bacterium. Taxonomy (GTDB): domain Bacteria; phylum Myxococcota_A; class Polyangia; order Haliangiales; family Haliangiaceae; genus JABFXX01. The sequence goes on from JACCYD010001147.1 coordinate 4,480, forward strand.
GCTCGATGCCGTTGCCCACCGCGAGCTCCTGCGTGCCTTCGCCTGGCGACGTCGCGATCAGCGTCGGTGCTTCGCGATCGGTGTCGACGGTCGCAGACGTGTCGGTGATCAGCTCCAAGACCAGATTCGTCGCTGCCGACGTCACGCCGAGCAGACCCATCTCCATCGACGCGACGGTCTCGATCGCGAGGACGCCGTCGGTGGCAACGGCGGTGCCGGTGGCCTGCACGCCGAGCGCGATCTGCGAGATCACGGCGTTGCCGATCGGATCGACCGTGTAGATCGCGATGTCCATCGACAGGTCGACGTAGAGCGGCGACGCGAGGTTCTCGGGGCGCTGCTCGGCGGGCTGGAACGGGTTGCGATAGATCCGCCCACCGCCGTCGGTGAGAAACTCGATCAAGATGTCGCCGGTCGATAAGCCCGCGGGGATCTGGCCGCCCAGCTTGACGTCGAGGCCCGACGCCGAGAGCCGCTGGCCCTTCGGGATCACGAACGCGATCGGACCACCGAGCTTGTCGGGATCGCCGAGCCGCGCCGCGAGCGACGCGGGCTGCACCGTCGACAGCTCGCGGCCGATCAGCGGCTTGTCGATCACGATCACGTTGCGATCGGCACCCGCGCGCGAGCGCGCCGGGCCTGGATCATTCTCCTGCCGCGTGCGCAGCACCTGCGGGATCGGTTGCGACGCGCCACTGTCGAGCGGCGTCAGCACCACCGTCGCCGGCGTCATCTGCTGACCCGAAAGATCGCGCAGCCCGCTACCGATCTTCACCGTGTAGGTCTGGCCCGGGTCGAGATCGTCCTTCGGATCGATCGCGACGTGGATGCCCTTCGCGATCAGCGTCGCGGGAATCGCCGTGTTCGACGCGTCGACCAGCTCGATCGCGCCGGCGGCGAGCTCCGCCGTCCGTGGATCGAGCGGCTCGCTGAACACCAGCCGGATGGTCGACGACTCGAGCATCGGCCGGAAGCTGTCGGGCGTGGCGACCGGGCCGCCGTTGATGCCGATCAGCGACGGCGCCGCACTCTTCGGCCGCGCGCTTCGCGTGGTGAACGTGACGAATGGTTCGGTGGACAGATTCTTCGCCGCGGGAACCAGCTCGTTGCGAACGAACAGCTGGTACGTCGTGCCGGTCTCCAGGCTGGCGTCTGCAAACTGGACACTGAAGCCGTCGCCCACGATCTCGGGCGTCGCCTCGACGACACCGCCGGGACCGACAAGGCAGAACGCGCCGCTGGTCGGGGTGCACGCGCCGAGCGCAGTCTCGGAGACGCGCTCCGAGAACGTCACGACGATCCGAGAGCCGAGCGGGACGTCGAGCTGCTGATCCGCGGGAAACGCGAACACCACGCCCGGGTCTGCGGTCTGTAGTGGAGCGGTCGTGCCACCGCACGCCGTTACGGCCGTTGCCAGGACCGACCACCACGCTCGAAAAGCCACGAATCAGACTATCAATGTCGGACCCGCCAGATCGAGCACGTAGATCGATCCGCGTGACGGGCGTGGCCGTCTGACAGTGAAATCACAACGCGGTTACCGATTCTTACAGGTTCGCGTAGACGAACCCGCAGCGGCTGGCGCCCACGACGATCCGATAGGTATGCGGGACTCCACCCGTTGCGTGGACGAACCCGCCGGACTTCTCCCCGCGGTCGACGCCGTCGACAAACAGCTGAGCCGTGCCCGACCACCGGAGCTCGACCTTGGCTCCCTTGACGGCACCCCCGATCCGCACCCAGCCGCCGCCGTCCGCACGCGCCTCGAGCGATCCCGCATCGGGGCTACCGACGCAGGTCGCGCCCGAACGCAGTGCGTCGAGCACGGCGGCCTCGCTCGCCGACTCCGCGAGCACCCAGGTCGTCGCCATCACCGCCTGCTTGTGATTGTCGGTGCCGCCGACCGCGGCGACGCGCTGCCGCTTGCCACGTGCGAGCTTGTCGGCCTCGATCCACGCGCGCTCCTCACCGGTCTTGCCGCCGGGCCGCGAGATCACGTTCGCGAAGCCGAGCGGCACGTTCCACACCTCGACGCCGGTGATCGGAGCGGGCGTGCCGGTGTTGTCGACCCAGTAGCGATAGCTCAGATCGTAGTGCGACGCCGAGACGCCGGGGATC
>JACCYD010001154.1 GCA_013696695.1 Deltaproteobacteria bacterium
GCGTCAGTGCCTTCGCGGCCGGCTTCGCTGCGGCAGGACCGATGCTCGCCGGCAGATCGGGCATCGGCGATCGCTCGAGCTCGACATCCTGATGACCGTCGAGCGATTCGACCGAGAACGCATCCCGGTCGAGCGCACCGAGCTCGGGGATCGGCGTGTTCTCGTGGAACGCGGCCGAGAGCCCACTCTCGTACTTCGCGTTCGACGGCGGCATCGAGGCACCGGCCGTCCGCGGCGGCATCGACGCACTCGGCGGCGGACGATTCGCCGGGGGCAGCGACGACGATGCCGGACGATTGATCGGCGGTTGCGACGGCAGTGGCCGATTCGCGGGCGGATGCGAGACCCCGGGGCGCGGCGGTGGCAGCGTCGAGGAGCCGCGTGCTTCGGCCACCGTCACGCGTGCGCCGACGGCCTCGAGATCGCGCGCGTAGGTCTTCGCGGTGGCCTCGTCGATATTCGCCTTGACGCGAAACCGACCCTTCGTGAGTCGCGTCACGAGATCGGTCGCGGGTAGGCCGTAGCGCTGCGACATCACCTCGGCGAGACGTCGCGTGGCTTCCGGTGACGGTTCCGTTGCACCTTCGACATACACGTCGAACATCGCCATGCGCGTTGCCATCATCGCACGTAGCAAGGGCGAGATCTGTTTCCCCGACAAACTTGCCCGGGGCGATCGCTCGCCCCAGTGTGGAACCATGCTCAAGGCTCGACCGAAGCTCGCGCTTTCGTTCGCGACCCGTCCCATCCGCCTCGGCATCGCGCATCACGGCGCGCCGTCGGCGTGGACCGCGCCCACGAAGGACGTGCCCGCGGAGCGCAGCAAGCCGCACAAGAAGCGGCGTCCCTGATCCACGCCGGTGTTCTCTAAAGACCGAAGCCGGCGTCGCACGCCGCGCACGTCGCGGTCGCCGCGATCAGCCATCTACTCCTCGTCGTCGTCGTCGTCGACGCGCTCGCCCCGAGCCCGGCGCGCCTTGCGCTCCGCGAGCTCCTTCTCGTCCGCGATGCGCTCCTGCTCCTTGAGGATGCTTTCCCTGGCTTCGCGGCGGAGCGTGACTCGCCACGACAGGATGATCGACACGTTGTAGAGCGCGATCATCGGCCCAGCCATCATGATCTGCGAGACCACGTCGGGAGACGGCGTCAGGATCGCGCCGACGATGAATGCGATCACCACGAACCAGCGGTTGAACTTCCAGAGCCCGCGGTGCGTGACCATGCCGACCATCGACAAGAACGTGATCAACAGCGGCAATTCGAACACCGCACCGAACGCGAGCATCATGTCGCGCGTGAGGTCGAGGTAGCCCTGCATCGCGATCATCGCTTGCTGATCTTTCTCGCTGTACGAGAGCAGGAACTCGTAGAGGTTCGGCAGCACGAAGAAGTAGCAAAACAGCGCGCCACCGACGAAGAACACCGCAGAGAAGCCGGCGAACGCGACGGTGATCCGCTGCTCCTTCTTGTAGAGGCCGGGCGCGATGAACCGCCACAGCTGATAGAAGATGAACGGCGACGCGACGAAGATGCCCGCCCACAGCGCGATCGACATGCCGACCCAGAACGGCTCGGTCAGCGTGGTGTAGACGACGTGGAAGTCGCCCATCTTCTTGGTGTCCCACGCGTTGCGCATCGGCTGCTCGAGCCAGTTGAAGATCTCTTCGTTGAACAGGAAGCAGACGACGAACGCGAGAACGAAGCAGATCGCCGCGTTGCGCACCCGGTCGCGAAGCTCGCGCAGGTGCGAGAGGAACGGCATGCGGCTCGTCTCGAGCTCGGTGGCCGGGACATCCTCGACGTCCGGCGGCGTCTTCGCGGCAGCCACTCAGGAACCCTTCGCGACCGTGCCTGGTGCCGGCTTGATCATCGCGGCAAGCTCGGCGTCGTCGTCGCTGGACGGCGCTGGGCCATCCGCCTCGCCGGCGGTGGCGGGCAGGGTGATTCTGGGCAACGCGACCGGCTCCGGCCCAGCGAGCGGGGCATCGAGCGCGGCACCCAGCTCGCTGGCTTTCCCAGCCTCGAGCAGCGGTTGTGGCTCGGCTTCGGTCGAGGCGATCGGGATGTCGGGATGGTGGATCGTGTTGGCGCTGTCGAGTGGCGGCGCGATCGCCTTCTTTGCGGGTGGCCGGCGGACCGGCGCCTCGTCGCCGCGAAGCGCGCTCTTGAGGTCACGGATCGCGCCGCCGATCTGCTCGTCGGACTCGATCTGGTTTTGCAGCGCGCGCGACTGCTTCTTGATGTCGCGAATCCCCTTGGAGATCGTCTTCGCCGCGCCGGGGAGCTTGTCGGGCCCGAGGAACAGCAACGCGACGATCAAGATCACGATGATCTCGCTGCCGCCCATGCCAAACATGCGATCGGCAGCATACCACCCGGATCCCGAAGCCATAGGTCTCGTGGAGGGCGCGATCGGCCAAGCCGCAGGAATCTGAGGTGGTTAGAACTCGCGCGCGGCGCGACCGAAGTCCGTCGGAGACGTGCCCGGTCGTCCGGATACTTCCGTCGGAGCGGACCCGTCGCGGAACCACAGCGTCAGGCCTGGCGCACCAGGCGCCACGAGCAGCCCACTCTCGCGATCGATCGTCGCGCGCGACATGCCGGCGGGCGCTGGCCCGGGCACCGCGACATTCGGCCGCGCCCCCTCCGCGGCACGCACCGCACGCATCCACAGCGGCAGCGCGGCCTTCGCGCCATCCCCCTCGTGTCCGAGCTTGTGGATCGGATTGTCGAAGCCGAGCCACACCGCTGCCGTCATCCGCCCGGTGAAGCCGACGAACCACGCATCGGTATTGTCGTTCGTCGTGCCGGTCTTTCCCGCGGTGGAGCGGCCGAGCCCCGCGGCGGCAGAGGCCGTGCCGCGCGAGGTCACCGCGCGCATCATGTCAGCGAGCTGGAATGCGTAGGGCTCCTCCATCCGGCGGCCGCCATCGGCGCCGATGCGGATGTCGGGGTCTTCGCCGGCGGTGGCGGCGAGTCGATCGTAGCGACGCGCAGGATCGAGCTGCGGATCTTCCGGCACCGCCGCGTCGAACAACACCTGATTGCCACGCCGGATGCGCACCGCGAAGCGCGGGGCGATCGACCAGCCGCGCCGGGCGATCGTCGCGAAGGCGCGAGCGAGCTCGATCGGCTTCACGCACGATGCACCGAGCGCCATCGGGCGCAGCTCGGACACCGCGCTGGTGATCCCGAGCCGGCGCGCGAACGTGATCACGCGCGGGATGCCGACGCGATCGAGCACGTCGATCGCCGGGGCGTTGAGCGAGGCCGCGAACGCATCCTGCGCGAGCACGATGCCGCGAAATCGGTTGCCCGATTTCGGCTTCCAGTGAACGCCGGTCGCCTCGTCGTAATCCGCGATCGGCGCATCGCGCAGCGCGCTGCCCGGCGTGATCGCGCCGGACTCGAGCGCAGCCCCGTAGACCATCGGCTTCCACGCCGAGCCCGGCTGCCGGCAGCTCCGCAACATGCGATCGAAGCGATCGGGATCCCAGTCGCGGCCGCCGATCAGCGCCTCGACGTAGCCGGTGCGGTGATCCCACACCAGCGCGGCGACCTGCGTCTTGCCCCAGCGATCCGCTTGCGCCGCGGCTTCGGTTTGCAGCTGGGCGCCGAGCGCGGGATGTGCCGCGGTCTCGACGATCAGGCCGCCGCGCGCGAAGTCCGCGGGCAACGCTCCAGCGAGCAGCTGGCGCACTTGTTCCGTGTACCAGGGCACGATCGTCCCGTAGCGGCGCACCGGACGCGTCAGCTCGATCGGTGACGAAGCCGCGGCTGCGCTCGTCGCGTAGTCGATCATCCCGGCGCGCTGCATGCGCGCGAGGATCTCGTCCCTGCGCTTCTTCGCCGCGGTGGGATCGCGGTGCGGATCGAGGCGCGCGGGAGCCTGGATCAACCCGGCGAGCAACGCGGCCTGCGGCAGATCGAGATCGGCGAGATCGCGATCGAAGTACGCGCGCGCCGCGGCGGTCATGCCGTAGGCGTTCTGCCCGAGGAACACGAAGCCGAGATAGGTCTCGAGCACCTCGCGCTTGCTGTACTTGAGCTCGATCCGGCGCGCGAGCAGCACCTCGCGCACCTTGCGCCGCGCACTGCGCTCGGTCCCGATCTCGAGGGGCAAAAGGTTTCGCGCGAGCTGTTGCGTGATGGTCGACGCACCCTCGATGACGCGACCGGCGTTGTAGTTCGCGTACGCGGCGCGCGCGATCGCGTAGTAGTCGGCACCCTTGTGCTCCCAGAACCGCACGTCCTCGGCAGCGAGCACGGCCTGCACGAGATGTGGGGGATGCTTGTCGAGCGGCACCAGCGTCCGGTGCCCGACCACCTTGCCATCCTGAAACGGCAGGTCCGCGAGCACCGTGCCATCGGCCGCGTGGACGCGCGTGGTCTGCGGCGCCGTCGCGTGCCACGTCGTGAGGTCCGGCACCTCGGGAAGGTCGGTCGCGTAGCCGCGCAGCTTCGACGTCACGATCCACGCGGTCACGATCGGCGCTGCGATCAGGAGCCAGAGGATCGACAGCACCGGAAGCTTCCACCACCAGCCACCCTCGCGATAGTTGCCGACGATGACGCGCCGGCGGTTGGTCACGTCGCCTCCGCGCAACTCACGAGGCCTCCGGAAACAGCGACATCTGCTGCGGGGGACCAAGAAACTTCGCGCGATCGCCGAGCGCCTTCACGATCGCCTCGGCAGCCGCGCCGGTGACGAAGATCTCCTTCGCGCGCGTCTCCTCGATCCATCCGAGGAGCTGCGTGCGATCGGCGCCGGCCGGCCACGCGAACGCGATGTCACCGACGCCACCGGCGCGACCCGAGATCACGGCCGTGGCGTGCGGGTTGCCGGTCACGATCGCCGGTGCCTCGCGATGACCGGCGAGCCAGATCGTCGCGCGGATCTCGCGACCCGGAGCCGCGATGGCGAGCGCGGTGGCGGCCTTGCCATTGGTGCGCTTCGCGCGGCGAACCCCGTCGGTCAGCTCGTTCGCGCGCACTACGGCGTCGCGGATCGGCTTCGCCCCGGCGAGCGCGAAGCCGTCATCGGCGAGCACGGTCGCGAC
>JACCYD010000417.1 GCA_013696695.1 Deltaproteobacteria bacterium
GTCAGGAACAGCTCGCGGCACAGCGGCTGGTTGTAGCGGGCGTACGCGACGGAGCGATCCTTCACGATCGGCAGGCCATAGAGCGTGACCTGTTCTTTGGCCATCACTTGCCCCTGCTTTTGCTCCCAGTGCGGATCGGCGTGGCTGCGACGGCACAGCGATCCGCCCGCATGTTCGAGCCAGGCCGGATCGAGCTTCGCGACGGTGCGCGCGAACAGCTGCGACGTCTCGACGAGCTCGGCGGCCATCACCCACGCCGGCGGCTTCCGCGCGAGCGACGACGACGGATGGATGACGAACCGCGTCTGCCGTGCGCCGAAGTAGTTGCGCCCCTCGGGGTTGTACATCCCGATCTTGCTCAACAGGCCAGGCAACAACGCGCGATGGATCTGCTCGCCGGAGGCCGGCTGCGCACCAGGTTTGAAATTTAGATCCTTGAGAATGCGAACGATCTGATCGTGGATCTCCTCCCACTCGCGCATGCGGTTGTAGTTGAGGAAGTTGTCGTGGCAGATCTTCTGGAGCTGCCGGCGCGAGAGCCGCTTGCGAGCGTCCTGCCAGAACGCCCACAGCTTGAGGTAGGCGACGAAGTCACTGCCCTCCTCTCGAAATTTCCGATGCGCCTCGTCGGCCTTCTGTTGAACGGCCTGCGGGCGATCGCGCGGATCCTGGAGCCCGAGCACGGAGGCGATGATCACGACCTCGCGCAACGCGTTCTCCTCGCGACCACCGAGGATCATGCGGCCGAGGCGCGGATCGAGCGGCAGGCGACCGAGTTGCTCGCCGATCTGTGTGAGCTGACCTTCCTCGAGGGCTCCCAGCTCCTCGAGCGTGCGGTAGCCCTCGTTGATCGCGCGCTGCGGAGGCGGATCGAGGAATGGAAACTCCTCGATGTCGCCGAGCCGAAGCGATTTCATCCGCAGGATCACGCCGGCCAGGCCGACGCGCTTGATCTCTGGATCGGTATGCGCCGGACGCGTGACGTAGTCTTGCTCCTCGTAGAGCCGGAAGCAGACGCCGCTCTGCACGCGGCCGCACCGGCCCTTGCGCTGATCCGCGCTCGCTCGCGAGATGTCCTCGACGAGCAGCTGCGAGACGCCGGTGCGCACGTCGTACCGGTTGATCCTCGCGAGGCCCGGATCGACGACGTAGACGATGCCGGGGATCGTCAGCGACGTCTCGGCGACGTTGGTCGCGAGCACCACGCGCCGTCCAGGTCCGCTGTGGAACACGCGCTGTTGCTCGGCCGCCGATAGCCGCGAGTACAGCGGCAGCACGACCGTGTGAGGGAGAGCGCGCTGCTCGATCTCGCCTGCGGCCTCGCGGATCTCGCGCTCGCCGGGCAGGAACACCAGGATGTCGCCCCGCGGATCGAGCTCGGTGATCTCGTTGACGGTGTTGGCCACCAGATCGGCGAGGTCGGCTTCGTCGTCGCTCGGCGGGCGATAAAGCACGTCGACCGGATAGGTGCGGCCCGACACCTGGATCACCGGCGCGTTATTGAAGAACGTGGCGAATCGCTCGATCTCGAGCGTCGCGGAGCTGATGATCACGCGGAGGTCGCGGCGGCGCGGAAGCAGCCGCTTCAAGAAGCCAAGCAAGAAGTCGATGTTCAGGCTGCGCTCGTGCGCCTCGTCGATGATCAGCGTGTCGTACGCGCGGAGCAGCGGATCGCTCTGGATCTCGGCGAGCAAGATGCCGTCGGTCATGAACTTCACCGACGACGTCGCCTTGATCTTGTCGGTGAAGCGCACCTGGTAGCCGACGACATCGCCGAGTGCGGAATCGAGCTCGTGTGCCACGCGCGCCGCGACGCTCGATGCGGCGATCCGGCGAGGTTGCGTGCAGCCGATGCGCGCCTGCGTGCCGCGCCCCATCGCGAAGCAGATCTTCGGCAGCTGGGTGGTCTTGCCGGATCCGGTCTCGCCCGCGACGATGATGATCTGGTGCTCGTCGATTCCGTTCGCGAGCTCGACGACGTGCGCGGTGATCGGCAGCTCCTCGGGGAACCGCACGCGCGTGCTCAGAGACACCCCGGGACGAAGGTCCATCTAAAGGCCGGTGAGCGAGCTCGCGGCGCTGCGATCCGTATGCGACGGATCGACATGCTCGCGCGGCACGATCAGGCGCAGCGCGCGCGGCACGACCTCGACGTAGTAGCGATCGCCGGCCGGCACTTCTTCGCCATCGATCTGCGCGGCGGGCAGCGGGCCGTTATTGGTGCGAACGACGAGCTCGAACTTCGAACCGGCGAGCGCAGGCTCGTGATCGAAGCCGAGCGACTTGAGATCATCGACGCCGACCGGGCTAGCGCGCAGGCTGCCGAGCAGCTTGGTGCCGAAATCGCGGCGGCCGGTGACGGGCACCAGCTCGAACTTGCCGTCGTCGGATTCGGCAGCTTGATCGAAGATCCACTCGCCGCCGAACACCTTGGTGTTCTTGAGGATGACATCCAGGATGTTCTCGAACGGATGGACCTTGCCGTCGATCACGCAGTCGAGATCGAACTTGACATCGACGACGTAGCTCTCGACGAAGCGGCGCAGCACGGCGCCGGCGTAGACCAGCTGATCGCGATAGATCGCGCCGAGCCCTGGAATCTTGCGCACGCTCTCGCGATCGCGATTGCGCGTCTCGAGCGAGGCCGCACCGAGCCCGACCGAGAACGAGTCGAACATCAGATCCTTGTGGATCGTCTGCATGTCGCGCTCGATCGAGATCGCGCCGACATCGCACGGCACGGTCACTCCTGCGCTGATCACCTCGACGTTGCGCTCGAGCGAGCTCGGGCCGGCCTCGAGCCCGAACGACTTGCCCTGATCGTTCGCGGTGCCGGTGGGTAACATCCCCATGACAACGTCGCGGCCGTGCTCCGACGCGAGGATGCCCTTGGCGACCTCGGCGAACGTGCCATCCCCACCCATGTAGATGACGACCTTGATGCCTTGCTCGACGACTTCCTTGACGCGATCGATGGTGCGGCCCTCGGGCTCCGTCGGTACGAACCGGTGCGAGATCTTCGCCTGATCGAGGAGCGCGCGCGCACTCCGGATCCACTCGGCTGCTTTTCCGCTCTGTGCGGTCGGGTTTGCGACGAGCACGGCCGGCAGGCCTTGAGTCAGACGGTCGATCCCGGGCACGTCGCAACTCTACATTCGAATCGCGGTCGCAGTGTAGAGTCCGTCACCGTGACGACGACGCTTCCTGCCCTCACCGACGAGCACGAACAGCTCCGCGCGATGCTGCGCCAGTTCGTCCAGCAGAAGGTCGAGCCGCAGGCGCAGGAGCACGACGAGCAGGCCAAGTTCAACCCTGCCCTACTGCGCGAGATCGGCGCCCTCGGCCTGATCGGTGTGACGATTCCCGAATCCGACGGCGGCGCCGGCATGGACGCCACGGCGTCGGTGATCGTGCACGACGAGCTGTCGTACTCCGACCCCGGCTTCACACTCGGCTACCTCGCGCATGCCCTCCTGTTCGTCAACAACTTCTACTGGGCCGGCAACGCGGCGCAGCGCGCGAAGTACCTGCCCGGCACGCTCAGCGGCAAGATGATCGGCGCGATGGGCATGTCCGAGCCTGCCGTCGGCACCGACGTCCTCGGGCTGCAGACCACCGCGCGCAAGGTCGACGGCGGTTACGTCCTCGACGGCCGCAAGACGTTCATCACCAACGCGTGCGAAGCCGACGTGTTCCTGGTCTACGCGAAGCTCGAGGATCGGATCACGAGCTTCATCGTCGAGCGCAGCTTTGACGGGTTCTCGACCAGCCCGAAGATCCCGAAGATGGGCATGCGCGCGTCGACGATGGCGGAGCTGATCTTCGACGGCTGCAAGGTTCCCGCGGAAAACCTCCTCGGCACCGAGGGCGGCGGCATCACCAACATGATGCGCAACCTCGAGATCGAGCGGCTGGGCCTCGCCGCCATGAGCCTGGGCATGGCGCGCCGCTGCCTCGACGTGATGGTTCGCTACTCCACCGAGCGCCGCAGCTTCGGCAAGCCGCTCGCGGAGCATGGCCAGATCCAGCGCCATATCGGCGAGAGCTACGCGAAGGTCGAGGCGATGCGCGCGCTGACCTATCAAGTCGCGTCGACGGTCGGCCCGAAGAGCCGCAATCGTCTCGGCACCGATGCCGCGAAGTTGTTCGCCGCGACTGCCGCCAAGGAGGTCGCCGACAACGCGATGCAGGTGCTCGGCGGCTACGGTTACTGCGCCGAGTATCGAGTGGAGCAGTTCTTCCGGGACGCCAAGCTGATCGAGATCGGCGGCGGCACCCTCGAAGCGCACCAGAAGAACATCACGCGCGATCTGACGCGTCGCTAGTTCGAGGAGCCCGACCCAGGCGGCGCGTGACCTGCGTTCCCTGCGCCGAGCTGGCTCATCATCGCCTTCATCATCGCCTGCGTGTAGCGCTGCCGTTGCTCCGGCTTGAGGCGGTCCCTGCAGGTCGCGATGTCCGCGGCGGTCTGAAAGCAGCTGACCACGGCCTGGGCCCAGTTGTCCGTCTCGCACAGCCCCGTGAGCGTGGCCTTGAGCCTCGGGGCGAGCTCGTCCATCAGGTTCTTCGCGTCCGGCGAATTCGCCATCGGTCCGCGAGCGCGCCGCTTCTCGAGCACGATGTCGACGTCGCGATCGATCGCTGTGGTGCACGCGGCCTTGGTGTCGGGCGCGGGTTCACTCTTGCTGCCGCACCCCAACGCGAACACGATCGCGACGACCGCGAGCAGGATTCTTGGCTCGGGCCTCCTCGGGGCTCGCCTCGCTCTCGCATTCTTGGGCTCGAGCTCACGCTCACCCCTTCCCCTCGCCACCCAACCCCTCCTCGGGGCTCGCCTCGCTCTCGCCATGGCCCGAAACTACAAAGAGCCCGCACATGGTGCGAGCCCTTTGGATCTCCAAGAATCGGAGAGGTAGAGAAAAGAAGCTTACTTCTTCTCTTCTTCCTTCTTCGGCTCTTCCTTCTTGTCGTCCATCTTCGGCTCTTCCTTCTTGTCGCCGGCCATGTCAGCCGGCTTGTCGCCAGCCGGAGCCGCCGTGTCACCGGCCGGAGCCGGGGCCGCGCCCGCGCCCGCCATCATGAGCTTCGTCATGCACTCGGTGTACTTGGTCATGATGTCGGCCGACTTCTTGGCCAGGTCCGGATCAGGCTTGTCGTCCTTCGCGGCGCCGGCCGTCTTGGCCATCTCGGTGCCCCACTTGGACATGTCCTCGTTCACCTTGTCGGCGCACGCCTTGTCCTTACAGTCGCACATCGACTTCTGGAAGCCTTCCATCTTGGCAACGGCTTCACCGGCAGGGCCGCCCTTCTTCTTGCAGCCTGCGAAGGCGAGAAGCGACATGGCGGCCACGAACGAGATCGTCAGTTTGTTCATCAGTAGTGTCTCCTTGCGAAAGGTTTTAAGGCATCCGCAGAACCGGCGGAAGCAAAGTGATGTCATTCATCGCCTCCGCATTGTCACGGCTCGTGCCCACCTCGTAAGCGAGCGGCGACAATCTCGCTAATGTTTGAGATCTAACGAAAATCGCCGGGGCAACTCGGTTCAGGTCACCAGAAAGCGCTCGTAGGCGGCGAAGTCATACTCGCGGCCCAGGAAGTTTCGCACCAACTCCGCGGCGTCGCGACTGCCTCCCGGCACCAGCACCTTGTCGCGGTAGGACCGGGTGACCTCCGTCGCCATCAGGCCCGTGGTCTCGAACGGCGTCAGCAGATCCTTCGCGATCACGAGGGACCATTGGTACGTGTAGTACATCGCCGAGTAGCCGACGAGATGGCCGAACGACGCGTGGAAGCGCGTGCCCGGCACGTAGGAGAACGGCGTGTAGCGCTTCTGCAGCCGCTGGACTTCGGCGAGCTGATCGAGGGCCTTTGGATCGCTGCGGTGAAAGCCGAGCGAGATCGCCGCGTAGAAGATCTGCTGCACGGTCGCGGTGCCGAGGCCGAACTTGTCGGCCTTGCGCATCTTCTCCACCAGCGACTCGGGAATCACTTCGCCGGTCTCGTGATGGCGCGCGAACCGCGCGAGCGTGTCGTGACGCCACGCCCACTCCTCGAACATCTGCGATGGCGCCTCGACGAAATCCCATTCCGTCGCGACGCCGCTCTGCGTGATCCACTGTTGATGACCGCCGAGCACGTGATGCATCAGATGGCCGAACTCGTGGAACATGGTGACGACGTCGTCGTGCTCCATCAGTGCGGGGTCATTCCCATCGGGCCGCGGGAAGTTGCAGACCAGCACACCCTCGGGGAGCTGGACGCCGCGCACGCCATCCTTCAGCGGGAACTGAGCCGCGTGCTTGTACTTGCCCTCGCGCGGATGCATGTCGAGGAAGATCCGGCCGAGGCGGGTTTGATCTTTGTCGCCGCGCATCACGTCGTACGCGAGCACGGTCGGATGCCAGACGTCAGCGTCGGCGAGTGCGACGTACTTCAGGTCGAAGATCTCCGACGTGATGTCGAGCAGGCCGCGCAACACGCGCTCGTACGGGAAGTACTGCCGGGTCTCACTCGCATCGACCTGATAGGCATCGCGCTTGACCGCGTTCTCGAGCCACGTCTTCTGCCAGTCGCTGACGGCGGTGGCCGCAGGATCAGTGATCTTGAGCTGCCGTAGGAGCTCGGTGTAATCGCGATCGGCGCGCGGGCTCGCGAGCTGCCAGACCTTCTCGATGAACTCGGACGCGCGCGTGCCGCTGCCGATCATCTTGTCGGCGGTGATGTAATCGGCCCAGTCGGTGAAGCCGAGCAGCCCGGCCTTCTCGGAACGCAGCTGCAGGATCTCGCGTAACACGCGCTCGTTATCCTGATCGCCGCGACTCCGGAACACGACGTAGAGCTGGCGACGAAGCTCGTCGTTCGTCGCGTACGTCATGAACGGGTTGTAGTCGGGGTAATCGGTGGTGATCCGGACCTTGCCGTTGGCATCCGGCGGGTGCGACGCGATGAAATCCGGCGGCAGCCCGGCGAGCTGATCGGGCGTGCACTCGATCGAGCGCACGTCTTCCGAGATCGTCTTCGAGAACTGCTGCCCGAGCTTGGTGAGCTCCTCGTCGATCTGCTTGAGCCGCGCGCGCGTCTCGGGCGATTTGTCGACGCCCGCGCGCCGGTAGTCCCGCAGCGTGTGCGAGACGAAGCGCTGGGTGTCGGCATCGGCTCCGGACACATCGACCGCGGCGAGCGCGTCGTACATCTCGCGGTCGAGCGCGAGATCCGAGTAGAAGCGCGAGACCTCTTGCTCGCACTCGCGCGCGGAGTCCCGGATCGCTTCATCGGGGTGCACTTCCGACATCAACCCGGCCAGCGCGTTGCTCGCGCTCGCCGAGGTCAGGAGCTGGTTGTAACGACCCAGCGTTTCTTCGATCGTCCTCGGTGCGCGGATGATCTCGGGCCGGATCGCCTGGGCGCGTCGCAGTCCTTCGAGGCATTCATCTGCAAACCGTTTCGCGGTGACCTGCATCACGGGGAGTCAAGGTAGCATCACCTCGTGTCCGAGATCGCTGACGACCTCGACATCCCGCAGCTGGGGGATGCCTTGCCGCTGATCGCGAGCGATCCGCGATGGCTCCCCGTCGCGCTCGCGGATCTCGAGACCGTCCATGCCGATCACCTGCATTGCGAGCGCAAGGCGGCGCAATCCGCACTGTCACTCATCCGCAGCTATCCCGAGCAGACCGAGCTGGTCATCCAGATGGCGCGGCTCGCCCACGACGAGACCCGTCACGTCGTCCAGGTCGCTGGCCTGCTGTCGCGCCGCGGCCAGCAGGCGAGCTACGACCACGGTGATGCCTACGCGGCCGCGATGCGCGTGCACATCCGCACCAAGGAACCCGAGCGGCTGCTCGACCGGCTGCTGGTGTTCGCGGTGATCGAGGGCCGGTCGGCGGAGCGCCTCGGCTTGCTCGCAGGTGCGCTCGACGATCCGAAGTCGCGCGACCTTTACGCGTTCCTGGCCGAGGCCGAGGTCCGCCACCGCGACATCTTCCTCTCGCTCGCCCGTGACGCTGCGCCACAGTGCTGGCGTGCGCGCGCCGCCGAGCTTGCCGAGATCGAAGCCGGCGTGCTCGCCGAGCACCCGATCCTTGCACGAATCCATTAGCGAGCCTGTATGCGGGCGGGTCTGTGAGTAGAGTGGCTGCATGGCGGATTCCAGGCCCCGGCTCGTAGTACGGCCGCTCCGCAAGACGGACCTGAAGTCGATCGTCGAGATCCAGCACCGGGCGTTTCCGATGATCGATCCGTGGACGAAGGAGCAGTTCGAGAGCCAGCTCGCGATCTTCCCCGAGGGGCAGATCGGCGTCGAGATCGACGGCCAGCTCGTCGCGACGTCGAGCTCGCTGATCGTCGACGAGGAAGATTTCGGCGCGTACCACACGTTCGACGACGTCAGCGACAAGGGCTACATCCGCAACCACGATCCCGAGGGCGATACGCTGTACGGCATCGACATCGCGGTCGATCTGAAGCATCGCGGCTCGCACCTGACGCGCCGGATCTACGAGGCCCGAAAAGATCTCGCCCGGCGTCGCAACCTGCGCGCGATCATGATCGCCGGCCGCATCCCGGGCTACGCGAAGCAGGCCGCGACGATGTCGGCCGAGGAGTACGTGCGGCGCGTCGTCAAGAAGGATCTCAAGGACAAAGATCCGGTGCTCACCGCGCAGCTGTCGCAAGGCTTCTCGATCCGCGCGGTGCTCAAGAACTACTTGCCGAGCGACACCGAGTCCGGCGGCTACGCGGTGTTCATGGAGTGGCTGAACCCCGAGCACCACCCGGCGGGTACGGCGGCGGTGCGCAACATCCGCGTCGCGGCCGTGCAGTATCAGATGCGGCCGATCGCGAGCTTCGAGGAGTTCGCGCAGCAGTGCGAGTTCTTCATCGACACCGCCTCCGAGTACCGCGCCGATTTTCTACTGTTCCCCGAGATGCTGACCAACCAGCTTCAAGTGCTGGTGCAGATGAAAGATTCGTCGGGCACCGCGCGCCGGCTCGACGAGTTCACGCCTCGCTACAACGAGTTCTTCACCCGGATGGCGATGAAGTACGACGTCAACATCATCGGTGGCTCGCACCTCACCGTCGAGCAAGACAAGCTGTTCAACGTCGCGTCGCTGTTCCGGCGCGATGGCACCGTCGAGAAGCAGTACAAGCTGCACATCACGCCGTCGGAGCTGCGCTGGTGGGGCGTGTCGGCGGGCGACGAGGTGCGCGTGTTCGACACCGATCGTGGCAAGATCGCGATCCTGATCGGCGACGACGTGTCGTTCCCCGAGCTGGCGCGGATCGCCGCAGGCAAGGGCGCGTTGATGTTGTTCGTGCCGTTCAACACCGATATCCGCTCGGGCTACATGCGTATCCGCTCGTGCGCCGCCGCGCGCTGCATCGAGAACGGCATGTACGCGGTGATGGCCGGGCCGATCGGCAACCTGCCCTTCGTGCAAGGTGCCGATATCAACTACGGCGAGGCCTGCATCCTGACGCCGTGCGATGTCCAGTTCGCGCGCGACGGCGTTGCCGAGGTCGCGACGCCGAACGTCGAGACCATGGTGCTCAACG
>JACCYD010001170.1 GCA_013696695.1 Deltaproteobacteria bacterium
TCTCCGAGCAGTCCGATCAGATCGGCGTGCCGTCCTTGCGGGTGAAGCGCCCGGTGCCATCGGGTGCCTTGCCGTAGGCCAGGTCGACGTCGGGATCCGAGTACGTCGCGCCGTCCTCGGGATCGCGGTTCGAGATCTCGAGGTAGCGCGCGGGGCGATCGCTCTTGTTGATCAGCTGGTGCCCGTTCTCGACGCCGGCCGGAAACCCGGCGCAGGTACCGGCGCGGAGCACGTGCTCGCCGGCATCGTTGCGCATCACGACCTCGCCCTCGACGACGTAGATGAATTCGTCCTCGCGCGTGTGCCAGTGGCGCATCGACGACTCCTTGCCGGGTGGCAGGGTCGTCAGGTTGATGCCGACCTTGGTGAGGCCGAAGGCATCGCCGAGCGCGCGCTTCTCGCGAGGCAGGACGCGCGAGCGGTACGGCTCGGGGTAGCCGGAGGTGTTGCGAACGGGCAGCTGGGAGGGATCGATCGTCGAAGGGCGCGACATCGTCCGATCAGATGCCAGGTTCACGCGCGCAGGTGCAGCGGAGGCGAGACAGATCGACGCGTCGAACAGATCAGATCAGATCGATCGGATCGAGCCCGAGCAGCGGATCGCCGGCGTTGACGTCCGCACCCTCGGCGACCAGGATCTCGCGAACCCGCGCGCGCGGACCGTCGTAGGTGATGCGATTGAACGTCTTCATCACCTCGAGCAAGCACACGGTGGCGCCGACATCGATCTCGCCGCCGGCGGTGACGAACGCCGGCTTGTCGGGCGATGGCCGGCCGTAGTAGCGGCCGCTCGTCGGTGCACGAAACACCGGGCCGCCCGTGGCGTGCTGCTCGGCTTCGACAGCCGTGGTGGTTACTTCGGCGAAGCCTGCACCGGCGGGAACCAGCACCGCGATCGGATCGCCGTAGTCGACGGTGCGCGGCCCGAGCTCGTTGTCGATCCAGCCGGTGACGCCGGCCGGAACCACCAGCTCGATGGTATGGCCGAGCACTGCCAGCGTACCAACGACATCGCGCGGCAACAGCGGGCCTTTGATGATCGTCGGGTGGAAGGCGCCGGGCTGCGGGCTGGTGAGCTTCCAGCCCGCGTCGAGCTTGGTGGCGATCAGCTCGGCGCGGCGCGCGTGGAGGCGCGTCATCGCGGGCCTCCGACCAGCTCGCGAAGATCGTGCATCGACCAGATGCGCGGGTTCTTGACGCGGCGATAGCCGGTGTTCTGGTATGCCATCTCGACGAGCGCGGACAGATACGCGCGGAGCTCGCCGAGCTCGACGATCTCGTCGGTGTCGAGCTGGCGCGCCGACACGAATGGATCCATGTCGCCTTCGATGCGCGCTTCGGTCTCGCGCATGCCGGCCTCGATCTTCGCGCGCTCGACCGGATCTTGCGCCATGATCTGAAAATCGTCGTCGAGCTTGGTGTTGAACGCGGCGATCGCGAGCGTGCGGCCTTCCATCACCGAGAGCCGGGACAGCGTGGTCGAGAGCTGGACCACGGGATCGTACGGCGAGCCGCTCATCGCGTAGTAACCGGCGCCCGAGGCCTTGCGCAGCAGCACGGTGAACATCGGCGTGGTGTTCGTCGAGTTCGTGTAGATCAGCGAGCTGCCGTACGCGAGCAGGCCATGCGCTTCGGCTTCGCGGCCGATGTCGAAGCCCGAGATGTCCTGCAGCCAGATCAGCGGGATGCCATCGTCGTTGCATGCGCGCGAGAACGCGCTGATCTTCGCGATGCCGCCGCGATACAGGATCCCCGACGGGCGCCGGCGCCCCGGATGCTCCGGATCGCCGACCAGCCCCTGGCGGTTGATCACGAAGCCGGCATAAAGACCGCCGAGCCTGCCGACGCCGCAGATCATCTCCTCGCCGACCTCGGGCATCACCTCCCAGAACAGCGATTGATCGACGAGCCGGGCGAGCACCTGGTTCGCGTCGTACGCCTCGCGGTGGTCGGTCGGGATCACGCCCGCGAGCTCGGCGGCGGCGAACCGCGGCGCGATCTCCTCCAC
>JACCYD010001205.1 GCA_013696695.1 Deltaproteobacteria bacterium
ATCAAACGTCGTCGTTCCGGAGCCGGGCAGCCGCGGTCACAGCCAGCTGGGCTAAGGCGTCGCCGAGCCCGAACCGGACCCCGAGCCGGAGCCCGAGCCGCGCGGTGCATCGGAGATGAACGGCGGCAGATCGACGGAGAGCTGGATCGCCTGGGTGTCGGGCGATGGCGCGACCGTGACCGGCTTGCAGAACGCGAGCAGGGAATCGCCGTGGCGCTCGACATAGCCCATCGCGGCCATGCCCTTGACCTCGAGGGGATATGGCACGACGCAGAACGTGTATGGACCCGGCATCACGTCGCTCATGCGCGCGGGCTCGCCGTTGCGAATGATCAAGAACTGCGACGCGCCGGCCGGTGCCGCCGCGAGCTTGAGCGCGAGCTCGTTGTACGTGGTGGCGACGATCGTGCCGGCCATCAGGTTGACCTGCGCGACGCCGAGCTTGCCGTTGCGCGCGGTGACGGTGGCATCGAGCGTGACACTACCCGGCTCGACGGTGAGGTCGGCGGTGATCTGCCCACCCGACGGCACGACGACCTGCTTCGAGTAGAACCGCATCCCGATCATCGGCATGCCGACGGTCGCGCTGACCTTGTACGTATCGGGCGCCAGGCGATCGAAGCGATAGCTACCGTCGGGGCCGGACGCGACGGAGTAGATCGCGCCGGGCGTGGTCGTCGACTGACAGCTGACGAACACGCCTTCGATCGGCTTGCCGCCCTGGCGCAGCACGCCGGACAGCGCGCCGAACTTCTCGAGCACCAGCACGAGCTCGGTCTGGCCGGGCATCACCGTCGGGAGCCGCAGCGCCTTCGAGCGGCCGATCGTCTCGTGATCGGCGACGATCGTGAGATCGCCCTCGGGAAAGCCCGACAGCACGAACGCGCCGGCCGCATCGGTGGTGTCGTGCTTGGTGCTCTGCCCCATCGGGCCGAACTGCGCGTTGCTCGACGTGCCGTTGCCGAACACCATGCGCCCGATGTGAACCTGCGCGCCGGGAACCGGCTTGCCGTCGGCGAGCACGGTGCCGCCGATCGAGCGGCCCTTGACCACCGTGATCGTGCCGAGGTCGGCGACCTTGCTCGACTCGATGACCACCGGCATGACGCGGGTCTGGAAGCTCGGCCCGCGCACGGTGACCTCGTACTTCTGCGGCGGCAACCCCTCGAGCAAGAACTCGTCCTCGCTGAACGGCTGGCCGACCATGCCGACCGAGACGTTGTAGAGGCCGGGCGCACTGCCATCGGCGAACGCGACCCTGCCCTTCAGGCTGCCCTCGGGTGCGAGCGTGATCTTGACGTTCTGATCGCCGGTGCTCGCGGTGACGCCATCGCCGACACCCGGACCGCGGCGGCTGCGGCGCGCGGTGCTCGACGCGGAGATCGTGTACGTGCCGGGGGCGAGCCCGGCGAGCGTGAACTTGCCGCTGCCATCGGTGAGCTCCTGCGGAAACCCGCGCAGGCGCCACTGCGAGAAATCGACGCGCGTGCGGTTGTCCGCGAAGCTCGGACCGGCCGTGACCTGGATACCTTCCATCGGCTGGCCCGCCGGATCGACGACGATTCCGGCGATCGTGCCGGTGACATCGATCGCGAGCGTGACGTTCGCGACGTCGCCCGCGGAGGTGTCGACCTCCTTCAGCTCGGAGGCGCCGGTCTCGTGGATCGCGACGGCGTTGAGTGGCTTGCGCGGCAAGCCCTTGACCTCGAACACGCCGGCGCCATCGGTGAAGGCCTGGCGCGGTGACTCGAAGATCATCGCGCGCGGATTGGTGACCGCACCGAACCGCACGCGCGCGGAGGCGACCGGCTTGCCCGCCGAATCGACGACCTTGCCGCGCACGGTGGCGCCGGCGGCGAGCTGGATCGTGACTCCGGTGTGCGGATTCTTGCCGTCGAGCGTCACCAGTGCCGAGGTCCCCGGCGCGTGGTCCTCGTGCGTCGCGCTGAACCGGAACGAGCCCGCGGGCAATGCCGGCAGCTCGAACTTGCCATCCTCGACGCTGATCGCGGCGTCGAGCCGGTCGTTAGCTTGCTGGCTCCAGTCCGACGCGCCGCTGGAACGAACGCGAGCGCCGACGACGGCGACGCCCTTGTCGTCGATCACACGACCCGAGACCGGGGCGCCGGAGGACAACGCGATCTTCGCCTCGGTGGTGCCCGAGATCTGGACCCACTGGAACGAGCGCGCCATCCCGGGTGCCCACGCGGCGATCTGATAGCCGCCCGGCACGACCTGCGCGAATACGGCGGTGCCGCCCTTGGCTTCGAGGCGTTGCTCGTCGTTGCCGCGCAGCTCGACGGTGGCGTCGATCGGCTTGCCCGCGGCGGTCACGGCCACCGTCAGCTTCGCGCCCGGCCGCAGCTTGAGCACGATGGGATCCGACTTGCCGGTCAGCCGCGACGTGATCGGACCGGCGATTCCCGTCGGCGCACGTGCGACCAGCGTGTACGGCCGGCCGACGAGCGCATCGAAGTGGAACGAGCCGTCGTCTTCCGTCGTCGCCGTGCGTGGCGGATTCGCCGACAGCACGACCGTGGCGCCTCCAACCGGATGATCCTCGGCGTCGATCACCTGACCCTCGAGCCGGAGCGTGCCCTTCGGATCGTCGTCGATCATCACGCGACCGAAATCGGCATCGCCGCGGCGACCGTCCTCGGGGCGTGGTCCGCGCTGCGGTGCGCTGCTGCCCGCAGTTCCCGAACCGCCGGTCGCCACCGTCTCCGTCGAGCCGCCGCGCTTCCACCAAAACAACGCGATGCCTGCGAGCAACGCTGCGACAACAACCGCGACACCAACCTTGCGGTTCATGGACGCCGCGATAGCACGAACGCAGACTAACGGGTGAGCTGACGCACTCGCACGAACGTCGCGATCGCGACGCAGAACGCCGCGAACGCCAGGAGCGCGAAGACCATCCGGGCGCCCGCGAACAACCCGGAGAGCACGCCGCCGAGCTCGCGCGCCATCACGACGTAGCCGACGGGCGGCTTGGTCGGAACCGGCGCCGACGTTGCCGTGGTCTTGCCCTCGCGCACGGCCACCTTCCAGCGAGCGCGCGCGATGCTGTCCTCGAGCGAGGTCAGCGCTTGCTTGCGCACCTGATACGGCCTGCCGTCGAGCTCGATCTCGACCACGATGTTCTCGCGCGCTGCGTTGATCACCGGCTCTGGAATTTCCTGGCCGACGTGCGCACCGTCGTTGGTGACGATCGAGAGCTGCGTCTTGTCGTCGAGGCGGATCTCGTCGATCAGCTCCGCGGCGTCGATCGTCTGCACGAGCGCGCCGCTGACCTCCTTGGTCTCGCCCGAGCCGACCAGCGCGCGCGTGAAGCACAGCGCGAGCGGGTACGGGGGCTTGGTGCCGAACAGCCCCGGCGTCTTCAGGGACTTCGGCTCGGTGGATTGCAACACCAGCGTCTTCTCGGCCCCGGCGAACGCGGCCTTGATCCACGGCACGTCCTTGAGGGTCGCCGGGTCGCTCTTTCTCCAGTCGACCGCGGGATCGTCCGGAACCAGCTGGCTGAACAGCACGCGGCTCCGGTAGTCGACGATCGCGACCTGGAGCGAGCTGCCGATCTTCCACGAGCTCCAGTCGGAGGCCCATAGCTGATCGTGGATCTCGCCGAGGCGAACCAGATCGGAGTCCTTGTCGCCGAAGCCGAACTCGGACTCGTCGCGATGGCTGCGGACCTCGTTGATCGCGGACTGGTAGTACATCTGGCTGGTGTTCGCATCGAGCCGGTCGACGAGCAGCCCGAACGCGCGATCGACCTGCACGCCGGTGGCATCGAACGACTGCGCGTTCGACGCCGACACGCGATCGCGCACGACGAGATCGGCGAACAAGCCGAGGCCGAGCGCGGCAGCGAGTGCGGCAGCGCTGATGCCGAGGTTGCGCCACATGCGCGCACGATCGCGGCCGAGATCCTCGAGCAGGTGATCCATCGTCGGGTAGCGATCGCCGGGCTTGACCGACAGGCCGCGCAACAAGATGACGCGCATCGCTCGCGACACGCGCGTTCCGGGCGGCGGCGGGCGGACCTTGCCGTCGCACACGTTGTCGCCGAGCTCGTCGAACGACTTCCCCTTGTACGGGCGCGTGCCGTACAGCGCCTCGTACAGCGCGACGCAGTAGTTGAACTGATCGGTACGCGGATCGACGTTGCCGCCGGTGAACTGCTCCGGCGCCATGTACGCCGGCGTGCCGAGCACCATCCCCGAGTTGGTGAGCTCGAGCTCCTCGGGCGTGTCGGGGCCCTCGTCGTTCGGGCGCGCCGAGGCGAGGCCGAAGTCGGTGACGCGGACGCGACCGTCGGAGCCGACCAGACAGTTATCCGGCTTGAAGTCGCGGTGGATGATGCCGGCGGCGTGCGCGGCGGCGAGCCCCCGCCCGGCCGCGACGTACGCCTCGATGATCTCCGGCAGCGGCCGTTTCTCCTGCTGCCACGTGCGCAAGCTCGCGCCGATCACGAGCTCCATCGCGATGTACGTCGAGCCATCCGAGATCCCTGCGTCGTAGACCTGCACGACGTTCGGGTGATTGACCTGCGCCATCGATTGCGCCTCGCGCACCAGGCGCTGCGCGAGACCTTCATCGGGCTTGTGCAACAGCTTGAGCGCGACCTTGCGGTTGAGGCCCGGATCCTCGGCGCGGTAGACGACGCCCATCGCACCGGCGCCGATCCGATCGACCAGCGTGTACTTGCCGAACGTCTTCCCGATCTGCCGCGTGCCGCTCCGCTGGATCAACGAGACATCGGCGGTGACGCCGAGCGGGTCCGGCGTCGGCCGGCGGGCCGGCAGCCCCAGGCTGGTGACGGTCTCGTTCGGCGTTCGCGGGCCGTCGGTGTTCTGAAACGCGAGCTTCTTGAGATCGACCTTGCCGTCCTCGGGTGTCGACATCGCGGCATCGCGCGACACTTCCTTCGCGAGCAGGCTGAGCAGCCCGCGACAATCGTCGCAGCCGTCGAGGTGATTCACCGAGGTGGCGCGCGTGGACTCGTCGAGCCCACCCGCCATCAAGTCCTGTAAGACGTTCGCGTCCAGACACTCCATCGGGCCGCGTCATTGTGCCACGAAGCCGTGAGACCATAGCCTCGTGGACCCGATCGCGGAGCTGACCCGGGCAAGCGGCCTCCCCGCACCTGCTTCGGTGGCCGCCCAATCCGCGTGGGCAGCCGCCCTCGCCGCCGCACGCACGGCGTGGCCCACGGTCAAGTTCGACGACACCCAGCTCGTGGAGTTTGTCGGTGCGCGGCTCTCCGGCCCCGACGTCGCGACCGCGCTCGCGACACTTCCCGCTGCCGATGTCGCGCTCGCCGCGGCGTGCGCCGCCCAGGAACCCACCGCGCACGCGGCGTTCGATTCGATCCTCACCGAGGTCGACGCGGCGGGTGCATCGACGCGCGCCTCGCAGGATCAGATCCAGGAGGTCAAGCAGCTGCTGCGCGTCCAGCTCCTGGTCGTGCGCGAGGGCAAGCCCGCCGGCATCGCCGGCTACAAGGGTAAGGG
>JACCYD010001235.1 GCA_013696695.1 Deltaproteobacteria bacterium
GTCAGCTTCGGCTTGTCCATGTACTTCTCGATCGCCTCGTCGATCGTGTCTGGCGTCGACGGCGCGTCGATGCCCTCGCGAAGCCGGGTTCGAGCGATCTGGCGACACAGCGCCTGCAGGTGATCGCCGGAGTAGTGCATGCCGCCCGTCGGGCCGGGGACCGGCTCGTCGGTGCGCTTCACCGCGTGTTCGAGCGCAGCCTCTGTCATCTCGCAGCCGAGGCGCTTGTCGTGAACTTTCAGGATCGCGCGGCGATCCTCTTCGTTCGGATACGGGATGTGGAGCGCGAACTCGAAGCGCCCCGGGCGCATCAGCGCGGCGTCGAGTGACTCGACGAAGTTGGTGGTGCCGACGACGAACACCAGCTCTTCCTTACGGAAGCCGTCCATCTCGGTGAGCAGCTGGTTGACCATCGAGTGCTCGACGCCCGAGCCCGTGTACGTGCCGCGAGCGGCCGCGAACGAATCGAGCTCGTCGAACACGATCACGGACGGTGCCGACTGCCGCGCCTTGATGAACACGGCGCGCAGGTTCTCTTCAGACTCGCCGACCCATTTGCTCTTGAGCTCGGGGCCGGAAATGATCTGCACGGCCGCGCCGAGCGAGGTGGCCATCGCCTTCGCGAACAACGTCTTGCCGGTGCCCGGCGGGCCCCAGAAGATCATGCCGCGCGGGATCAGCGACTCCATGCGCTTGATCGCCTCGTGATCGTGCTGCTTGTCCTTCGCCGACAGGATCGCGAGGATCTCGGACTTGAGCCGATCCTTGACCTGCGTGTAGCCGCCGATGTCCTTCTCGAGATCGACCTGCGGCAGCTCGACATCGTTCGCGAGCGTGGCGGTGCGCAGTTGCTGGATGGCGAGCTTGGCATCGGCCGGGTAGTCCTCGCCGGTCAGCGAGCCGAGCAGGCGGCGCAGGCGCACCGCGTTGACGCCGGAGACGTGCTTGTAGAGCGCGTACGGATCGAAGCCGCGGCCGAGCTTGCGGGCCTCGCGCTGCGTGATCAGATAGCGCAGCCGATCGCGCGGCACGCCGATGATCGACTCCCAGTGCGGGAACAGGTTCTCGATCGCCTTCGGCAGGCCGAACGACGGATCCTTGAACCCCAGCCACAGCACCTCGGGGTTCTCGTAGAGCAGGGGGATGACCTCGCGGGCCTCGGCGGTGAGGCCGCCACCGCCACCTGCGCTGGTCAGAATATCGATATGCGGGAGCACGATGATGCGCTCGCCGACGGCGCCGCGAACGACCTCGCGGATCTGGTGGATCATCGCGCCGACCAGGTTCGATCCCGGTGGCGGCGGGGGCAGATCCTGCGCCGCGCGGCCGTCGAGATAGAGGCAGCGCGCGCCATCGACCTTGAGCCGCTCGCGGATCGATCGATAGAGAAACGGTGCGAGCTCTTTTTCGCACTCGATCAGCACTGGCAGGCGGCGGCGCAGCGCCTCGTACGCCCGCGTGATCTCCGCCGGGTAAGCGGCATCGACAGCGGCGAACGGGGACAGCTCCGCGGCGAGCTCGGTCTCCGCGAGGATCCTGCTCATTACAACTTCACCTTGATGGTGACGTTGCCGGCCTCGTCCTCGACGACCGACTGGATGTTGCCGAGCGACTGAGCGCGCTCGGTCAACGCAGCCACGGTGGCGCGGCCGACCGCCTGGTCGAGCTCGGTCTTGAGATCGCCGAGCTTCTTCTCGAGCTTGCCGGTGACTTCTTTGCGGAGGGCTTCGGTGCGCGCCGCGAGGCGATCGTCGAGCTCGCGGATGACGTCGTCGCGAAGGTTCTTCTCGGCGGTCTCCTGGCGCTCGACCCCGACGCTCGCACGCCGATCGATCGACTCCTCGAGCTTCTTGTCGGCGGCGATGCGCGCCGTGACGGTGGCCGTCTTGAGATCGACCTCGATCGTGAGGCCATCGGCATCCTCGCGGATCGCCTTGTCGCCATCACGAATGAAGCCCTGCTCCTCGAGCTCCTTGGCGAGCAGCTCGCCCATGCGATCAGGCGCCAAGATCGGAAGCATCTCGAGCGATGATTGGACTCCGTCCTCGACATGGACCGTACGGACCACCGACTCGGACACTCGGATCTGAATTGCGCGGCTCATGGTTACCCCTATCGGATCTCGGCGGACCTCACGCGCGAGACTGTCTCGCGCGCTACAACATGGCCGCAGACTCTAGCACTTGTCGGCTAGTTCGCAGTCGGAGCGAGCGACGTCAGGTCGTGCAACCAGCCCTGGACCCGGGCCACGCCGGCGCTACCGATCTTCTCGAACCGAGCGAGCAAGACCTGGGAGACCGCGTAGTTGTCGTCGATGAAGCGGATGCCGCGGTGCTGCTGGTCCCACTCGTTCCAGCGGACCAGCGCGCGCAGCAGCGCTCCCGCACTCGACCGGGCATTCGCGCGGACCGACAGCGGGGCCGTGGGGTCGAGCTGGCCGGGAGCAGGGATGATGTTGCGCTCGATCAGCGGCTGCACGGCATCGAGCACGAAGGCGGCGAGGTCGCGGCGATGCTTGGCGTCGCAGGCATCGAGGAAGCCATTCAGCACGGTCTCTTGCGCGGAGCCGATCGCGACCAGCTCGGCCGGATCCGTCATCGACCGCTTGGCGACCTCACCGGCCTGCCAGCGCCGCGCGATCTCTTCCGACAGCGCCTCGACGACGATCGGACCTGCCCCGACGGTCAGGCTATCGAACGCCGGGATCGTGCCGCCGGCCATATACGTCGCGAAGCCAAGCCACGCGAGCGGTGCCGCGCGCACGAACGGCTGCGCCGCGATCACGCGGAGGGCAGGGGTGGCGCGCGATGCATCGAGCGCGAAGTAGATCAGCAGCTGATCGCCGAGCTCGAGCTTCGCAGCGGGCAGCCCCTTGAGCGTCGACGCCGGCGCCGAGAACGGCGTGGTCACGAGCCAGCGCAGGAACTGCAGCGACTGCGACGAGAACTTCAGATCGGTGGGCTCGTAGCGCTCCCACAACCGACCGCGCACCCCGGTGTACGACGGGCGCGGCTTGGTGCCGCCGCGTTGCCACAGCGCGCGCCAGCACTGCGAGAGCGTGTCCTCGAGCAGGCTCTCGCAGGTGGGGCCGATCTTCGAGGCGACGGCCCGCGACGCGCAGAGCAGCGACCAGATGTCGTCGTTCGAATCGGGGCCGGCTACCAGCGCGCGCGCCATCA
>JACCYD010001253.1 GCA_013696695.1 Deltaproteobacteria bacterium
GGTGAACGCAGTGGCGAGGCGGCGTTTGCGCGCTGCTACGCCGGTCTTCGCGCGGCGCCGATCAACGACGTCCGGATCGTCGCCAGCGACGAGCGCGTCAGCGATTCCGATCCGAGTGCCGATGCCGGCTCGCTGTCGGCGGGCACCGTCGTCGGCGGCACCTATCGCGTCGTCCACGAGCTGTCGCGCGGCGCGATGGGCGTCGTCTATCGCGGCGAGGATCTCGGGCTCGGTCGCGCGGTCGCGATCAAGGTGCTGCGATCGGATCTCGCGTCCGATCGCGATCTGGTGTCGAGGTTTCGCGCCGAGGCCGGCATCCTGGCCTCGCTCCACCACCCGAATCTCGTCCAGGTCTTCGCGCTCGGCGAGCACGCCAGCGACGTCTACTTCGTGATGGAGCTCGTCGAGGGCCAGCCGCTCTCGGAAGTATTGCGCGCGCAGCTCGAGAAGAAGGAGTGGTTCCCGATCCCCGCGATCGCGCAGATCACGCTCGAGATCAGCGACGCGCTCGATGCGATGCACGCGCTCGGCGTGATCCATCGCGACGTCAAGCCGGCCAACATCTTGCTCGATCGCGAGAAGGATCGCGCGGTGCTGGTCGACGTCGGCGTCGCGGTCAGGGCGGGCGATCAGCGCGACGCGGCCGGCACGCCCGGCTTCGCCGCACCCGAATCGTTCCTCGAGCACACCGACGCCGCGATGACCGACGTCTACGGTCTCGCCGCCACCGTGTACTGCATGCTCACCGGCCGGCCGCCGTTTGGCTCGGGCCCCGCGCCGCAGGTGGTGCAGCGCCAGCTCAACGACGCGCTGACGCCACCGTCGCAGCTACGTCCGAATCTGGCTGGAGCGGTCGACGACGTGCTCGCGAAGGCGCTGCATCCGACGCCGAAGCGGCGCTGGGCCTCGGCGTCGACGTTCGCCGTCGCGCTGTGTCGCGCGCTCGAGCGTGCACCCGCGGATCACCAGATGCCGGTGCAAGAGGTCGACGATCCGGTGAAGCAGGCCGAGGCCATCATGACGCCGACCACCGGGCTCGACGCCTCGGACGTGTCGATGTCGCAAGCGGGCTTCGCGATCCCGCTCGATCAGCGCGTGATCACCGGCCAGGTACGAGCCGCCCACCTGCGCGTCCTCACGAAGCTGTTGCAGCATCACGTCGGCGAATCAGGGATGGCGCGGGTGCTCATCGAGACGCCGACGCTGGCGAACGCGTTCAGCTCGTCCCTCGCCCCGCTGTCGTGGGTCGACCTGACGGATCTGATCGCCGCCATCGATCGTGCGCGTGGCTTGATCCCGAGCCAGCTGGTGCCGCGCAAGGTCGGCCGCGGCACGATGAGCGCGACGTTCGCTCGGCTGTTCGGCGCCGATCCGACGACGGTGCCGGCCGAGACCGTGCTCTCGGCGCTACCGTCGTTCTGGGACCGCTACCACGTGTGGGGCGGCATCAGCGTGCAGGTCCATCAAGGCATGGCCGACGTCGCGCTCGACGGCTTCTCCGGATCGACGGATATCTGCGAGCTCGTGGGTGCCGAGCTCGAACGCATCGTCGAGCTGACGGGGGCCACCGCGGTCGGCGCAGCGCACACGAGCTGCGCGTGCCTCGGCGCGGTTCGCTGCGAGTACCGGGTGAGCTGGGCCCACGACTGATCGTTCGTGTTAGAACCGGCCGATGCGCACTCCGTTCGTCGTCGGCAACTGGAAGCTCCACAAGACGATCGCCGAATCGTTGGCGCTGGTCACCGAGCTGAAGAATGCGCTCGGCGCCCTCAAGGGGGTTCAGGTCGGCGTCGCTCCGACCTTCGTGTCGATCAACCCGGTCGCGAAGCGCCTCGAGGATTCCGCGATCGCGACCTGCGCGCAGGATTGCCACTGGGAGACCCACGGTCCGTGGACGGGCGAGGTATCGCCCGAGCTGCTCGCGGATGCCGGGGTGTCGTGGATCATCGTCGGCCACAGCGAGCGCCGGCAGTTCCTCGGTGACAGCAACGAGGTGGTCGGCAAGAAAGTCCCGGCGGTGCTCGCGAAGAATATCGGCGCGATCGTGTGCTGCGGCGAGATGCTCGCCGATCGCGATGGCGGGCGTATGCTCGAGGTCGTCGACGCGCAGCTCGGTGCGGCGCTCGCCAACGTCGATGCCGCGGCCGCGAGCAAGCTCGTGATCGCCTACGAGCCGGTGTGGGCGATCGGCACGGGCCGCACCGCGACGCCCGCGCAGGCGCAGGAAGTTCATAAGCACATCCGCTCCCGGCTCGCCGGCAAGCTCGGCCAGGCCGCCGCAGATTCGATCCGGATCCAGTACGGCGGCTCGGTCAAGCCGGCGAACGCCGAGGCCTTGATCAGCGAGCCCGACATCGATGGGTTCCTCGTCGGCGGTGCCTCGCTCGAAGCCGCGGATTTCATTGCGATCGTGAAGGCAGCCCGACCGTCCTGACAGCTTGCGGCTCCTAGTTTGTTGGGTTAGAAGCTAGGTCCGTTTCCATGTCGACCCTAATCACGGTTCTGCACGTCATCGTGTGCCTGTTCCTGATGCTCACGGTGCTGTTGCAGAGCGGCAAGGGTGGTGGCATGGGCGCGGCGTTTGGTGGTGGTAACGCGGCCACCGTGTTTGGCGGCTCCGGTGCCTCCGGCTTCCTCAAGCGGATGACCGCGGTCGCCGGCACGATCTTCATGATCACGTCGATGGTGCTCGCGTTCCTGTCGAGCCGGAACTCGGCCGATGCGCTCGACTCCTACGGCAAGGAGCAGAGCGAGATCTCGAAGGAGAAGGAAGCCGCCAAGGCGCGCGCGCTCAAGGCAGCCAAGGCGGCCGGCTCCGGTTCGGGATCCGGATCCGCCGGCGGCGCTTCGATGACGAACCCGCTCACGCCACTCACGCCGGGTCTCGGCTCTGCCGATATCGAGGCACCGATCCTGACGCCCGACCCCGTCGTCCCGAGTGGCAGCGCCGCTCCGGCCGGTAGCGCCGCCCCGACAATGACTCCTGCGGGCAGCGCAGCCCCGACGACGCCGACGGCTGGTAGCGCCGCGGCCCCGAAGCCGGCAGCGCCCGTGGTTCCCAAGCCGGCCGCACCGGTGGCTCCCAAGCCGGCCGCACCGGTGGCTCCCAAGGCTCCGACTCCAACGCCCGCTCCGACTCCGACTCCGACTCCGACTCCGG
>JACCYD010001266.1 GCA_013696695.1 Deltaproteobacteria bacterium
GCTGCACCGCGTGTGACGGTCTACTCGAGTATCTCGATCCACGGCTGCACGACATCGAGTCGCCACAGCTCGTGTGCAAGCCGTGCGGCGGGCTGTACGAGCTCGCCGCATTCTTCTCGAGGCCTGCATGATCAAGATCTGGAACGCGTTCTCCTCCAACAACAGCAGCAGCTACCGCATGATCGCGCGCTTCGCCGACGCGGCCGTCGCCAGTGACGCGGCCGCCGCACTGACGGCCTACCTCGAGGCGCACGCGGCGGAGCACGTCGACGATCTCCACGGCGAGGCCTCGCCGCTGCAGGTGCTGGCGAAGCACTACGGCTTCGACTGGGAAGACGAAGGTTGGGGGAGTGCCGGCGACGGTCCCCACGTGATCCTCGAGGGCGAGATCCTGTTCGTGTACCACCGCTACTGCACCGGACTCGGGCCGGGCATCGCGGCGTTCCTCAACGAGCGCGGTGCGACCTCGGGTGACGACACCTGGGCCGACGTGCAGATCTCCGTGGTGTTTCGAGCCGCGCACGGCGTCGATCCGGTGCTCGACAACGAGCTGGAGGCGTTGTTCGCGCAGCCTCGCGAGAGCGCGATCTACAAGTCGCCGCCGTTCCGCGTACCGTGGTGCGAGATCGAGACGCGTGGCAAGGCGGCGTTCTATCGCGACGCTGGAACGGTTGGCCTGTATTTCCCCGTCAACCCGCCGGGCATCGCGCTCGTGAAGCAGTGGCTCGCGGGGCACGGGATCGAGGGCGCCTCGATCCAGTTCGACGAGCTTGCCGACGAACAGCTGTTCAACGCGCTGACAGCGGCGCGCTGCACCGCCTGCACCGGGCCGCTCGAATATCTCGATCCGCGCCTTCACGACATCGAGTCGCCGCAGCTGGTGTGCAAGCCGTGTGGTGGGCTCTACGAGCTCGCGGCCTTCGTCGGCTAAAACTTGGGCGTCCAGGTCGGTGGATGTAGGATATTATGCTCCCTGGGACTCGGGGCCTTTATGTCCAAAAACCGAAAGATCCAAGGCACATCTGGTAATTCTGCCGATCGACGAAGGGAAGTCCTCGGGATCGTAGGACTAGGTGCCGCGATGTTCCTGCTGGTCGCGATGATCTCGCTTCAGGCCGGCAAGTTGATCATGGGCCCGTTCGGCAAGTCGTCGGCCGGCCTGTTCTACGGGCTCGCCGGCGTCTGCGGGTACGCGTTGATCGCGCTCGGCCTGATCGCCGCCATCCGCACCCTGCTCGAGCGCGATCCGGTGATGCCAGGCGCGATCACGCTCGGCACCGTGATCGGCGTGTTCTCGCTCGCCACGATCGCGCATCTCGCGGCCGGCGAATACCGCGTCGCCGGTCACGGACCGGGTGGCGCGATCGGCGAGCACACCGCCGAGATCCTGCGCGCGGTGATCAGCACCGCGGGTACCGCACTTCTCGCGTTCGTCGGGGTCGTGGTCGCGGTCGTGGTCGCGACGCCACTGCGTATGCGCGACGTGCTGCGCGCGATCGGTCACGGCGCGGCAGTGGTCGGCGGCACGATCCTGAGCGGCGTGTTCGCGTTCGGTCGGTTCTGGCGCGACGTGTTCCGCGCGATCCTCCCGCAAC
Organism: Deltaproteobacteria bacterium; assembly: GCA_013696695.1. Lineage (GTDB taxonomy): Bacteria > Myxococcota_A > Polyangia > Haliangiales > Haliangiaceae > JABFXX01. The sequence continues at coordinate 1,596 of JACCYD010001266.1, forward strand.
GAGAGTTCGATGATCCGGACTATGACGAGGTGATCGAGGAAGATGTCCTCGAGGTCGCGGCCGAAGAAGAGACCGATGGTCCGGTGATCATCGAGAAGCCGGCCAGGAAGAAGAAGACGCCGCAGGGCACCGAGATCGATCTCGCGCCACCCGGCCCGGGCATCGAGGTCAAGGAGGAGCTCGAGGCGAAGCCAACGAAGGCTGACAAGAAGCGCACGCGCTTCCCCGCCGGCACGCAGGCACCGGATCCCGACGACGACGAGCCGATCGTGCTTCCCGTCAAGGTCGATCCCGCGAAGGCCGCGCCTCCTGTGCCGGCCGATGGCCCGATGATCGTCGAGTCGAAGTTCAAGAACGTCGACAAGGCGGCGATGGCTGCGAAGGAGAAGGCCGTCGAGGCCGAGCGTCAGACCTTCATCAAGCTCGGCGAGGGCGATTACAAGCTGCCGTCGATCCAGCTCCTCAACTACGACGCCAGCACGCAGAACCAGATCGATCGCAGCGCGATGCTCGAGCAGTCCGCCAAGCTGACGC
>JACCYD010001272.1 GCA_013696695.1 Deltaproteobacteria bacterium
GCGCATGCCCGCACCGGACTGGGACGAGCATCAGGCCGACGAGTCGATCGCGACGCCGATCGAAGCCCGCGTCGAGGATGACGATCCGATCGCGCCGCCGCCACCGCCCGTCGACGAGCCCCAACCGGTCGACCGGATGGTCTCCGAGCGCCGGCAAGCGTTCGTCCCCGACGACGCCGACTCGGCGGTCGAGCGGAGGCCAGCGAAGCCCTCCAAGATCCCGCACACCAATCCGCACGCATCACCGCCACCGCCGTTGCTCGGCGCGCCGTGCGCCCAGTGCGGCTCGATCAATCCGCCGCACGCGAAGTTCTGCGCGCGTTGCGGGCTCACCGTCGGAGAGCACGTGTCACAGCCGATGGGATCGGCACCGTCGACCGCGCCGCTGATCATGCCCGTGCAGCTCGGCGGGCCACCGCTGGCCAAGACGATGATGGCCGACGCGTCGCTGTCGGCCGGCCCGATCTCGCAGCCGCAACCGGCCGGAGCCATGCCGCCGCCGGGGATGCCCGGTCTCGCACAGCCTTCCGGCTTCGCACCGATCGCGTCCGCGAAGTCGGGGCCGGTCTCGCCGTACGCAGCGACCATGCAGCAACAGGCCTATCAACCCGTGCCCGGCGACCCGCTGTACTCGGATGACGCACCATCGCCAAAGGTGAGCCAGCCCAAGTACCCGCCGATGCCGGAATCTGGGCGGCGCTCGATCCTTCCGATCGTCCTGGTCGCGGTGGGCGTGGCGGTCTTGCTCGCGGTCATCCTGCTCTGGTTCCTCGGCTAGCCGACGCCGAAATGTGTCGGCGGCCTGTGCAGGCAGTAACTACGGCGTAGGCGCCGGGACCGGCGGATCGGGATCGCAGCTGCCAGGGCGCGCTTTCGCGATGGTCAAGACGCGACGGTAGTAGCCGGACACCGCCTTCTTGGGGCGGATCCAGCCGGCGATGTCGTGATCGGCCAGCGAACCGAGCCCCGCATACGGCGGATCGGTGGTGCCGAGCTCGTGCTTGGTCTCGCGCAGGTGCGCGACCTGGCCGACGTGCTCGAACTCCGACAGCCGCGGGATCGCCGTGACGATGTCGTCGCCGTTGCGGAACCGCACCAGCTGCGCGAGGTGGTGCTCCGCCGATGCCATCAGTTTGGCGCGGAACATCTTGTTGCCGACGCGCGGCGAACCGAACGTGTAGAGCCCGCGCAGATCGAAGTCCTCGCCCGCATCCTTGCGGCGCAACAGCTCGGCGGCCATCAGCGTCGCGAGTCCACCGCCCAGGCTGTGACCGGTGACCCAGATCGCGACCTTCTGTTGCTTGTACTCCTCGAGCTTCGCGCGCATCGCCGGGCCGATCGATTCGTACGCGGCGTGAAACCCGGCGTGGACACTGCCCCAGCCTTCGGCGAGCGGCACCTTCCAGGCTTTGAGATCGGTGGCGAGGTCGCTGAACCGATTCGGTTCGGTGCCGCGGAACGCGATGATCGCGAGCGGCAGCGACTTGTGCCGCATGAACGTGACCTGCGTGCTGCCGCCGGTGAACGCTCGACCACCGTCGGTGATCTGGCCGCCGGAGAAGAACTCGAGGTGCTCGCCCGGATGCGGCGTCTGGATCAGCCACTTCTCGAAGCTCGGCGCCGGGAACTGCGTGCCGTCGTAATGCTTCGCGAACCACGTGCGCGCGCAGTCGCCCCACTTCGCGGCGTGTGGCTCGAGGAACCGCTTCAGCGATTTCGCATGCGAGGCTGCGACCATCGCGTCGCGATAGCGATCCTCGAACCCGCGCAGCACGCGCAGATCCTTCGCGCAGGCGGGCCACGCGATGCCACCGTCGCTGGCAAAACCGAGCTCGCCGAGCATCGGCGACAGGTAATACATGTGCGAGTACTCGTTGGCGCTGAGGAACGCGAGCCACGACGCGTTCCCCCAGTGCACCGCGTGCGGTGGAGGGCGCGGACAGAAATCGAACGTCGCACCGCCCGTTGGAGACCTGTCGAGCTCGACCACCAGCTTGGTCTTGTCGGCGAACGCCTCGTCGGCAGTCATCGTGTGGCGCGGTGCGCCGCACGCGGCGATCACCAAGGCTGCGAGCACTCGCATCATGGGCGCGAGCGTACCTCCTCCCTCGATGGCTGCGGTATGGTCGCCGCGCATGGCGTTCGTTCCCCTGGTTCCGATCGGAGATCCACTCGCCAAGCTCGCCGACGAACGCACGGCGTCGGAACATCGCACCGCCCTCGGTGCCCTCGAGGAACGCCTGCGCATGCGCCGCCGCGAGGTCGAGGGCGGCTGGGGCCCGAGCTATGTCGATCGCGTCCACAAGAAGGGCAAGCTGACGGCGCGCGAGCGCCTCGCGAAGCTCGCGGATCCGGGCACGCGCGTGTTCGAGACCGGCACGTTCGTCAACTACGGCGAGGTGTTCCCCGGCGATCAGAAGTCACCCGCGGCCGGGGTCGTCACCGCGTTCGCGCGTGTCGAGGGTCGCTGGTGCATGGTGATCGCGAACGACAACACCGTCGCGTCGGGTGCGTGGTGGCCGCGCACGCCGGAGAAGATCCAGCGCGCCCAGACGATGGCTCTGCGCCTGCGCCTCCCCACGATCTATCTCGTCGATTGCAGCGGCCTGTTCCTGCCCGAGCAGAGCAAGAGCTTCCCGGGCGCGCGCGGTGCCGGCCACATCTTCAAGATGAACTCGCTGCTGTCGGCGAACGGCGTGCCGCAGATCGCCGGCGTGTTCGGCGACTGCATCGCGGGCGGTGGCTACATGCCGATCATCTCCGATCGCGTGTACATGACCGAGCAGGCGTACATGGTGATCGCCGGCGCCGCCCTGATCAAAGGAGCGAAGAGCCAGAAGATCACGTCGCTCGATATCGGCGGCCCCGAGGTTCACG
>JACCYD010001273.1 GCA_013696695.1 Deltaproteobacteria bacterium
CCACGGCGATGATGGCCGCCGACGTCGGCTCGACCTCGCAGCACAATGCCGAGCGCAACGGTTTTCGAGTCGCGTACACGCGGACCAAGTGGCGTAGGGCCGCTGGTCCGTAGACCATCGCGGTTCCGCGCAACCACTTCTGGCGCCACCGGAACCGGCCGTCTATTCGCGTGCGTTCGTCGAGCGCGAACGCGGTCAGCGCGGACGAATCGCGAGCAGTCGACCGGTCGCTTGCTCGGTGACCCACAGCGTGTCGCCGTCGAACGCGAGGTCCGCTTCGCCGGCGAGCCCGTCGAGCAACGTGAACCGCGACAGGTCGGGACGGATGGCGGTGATCGCACCGTCGACCGAGCTCGACACCACCAACGCGTTGTCGAAGCGATCGCCACCGAACGCGGCGGCGTACGGCCCGGGAATCGCGAGGAGCGGCGCGGCCGTGAGGGGCATGCCCGGCGGCGCGAACCAGATCGCGCCACCCGCGGGATCGCGATTGCCGTCGACGGGAAACACCAGGTAGAGCCCGCGCGCGAAGCCATCACCGCCGTGGAGATAGAGCTTCCAGCCGGTGGCGCCGTACGCCAGATCGTCGACCAGCCGCGTCCGCTCGGTGCTCGGTGCGAACCGATCGATCGCCGACGCATTGACGTCGACGTAGAGCGGCGAGAAGCCCGGGTCATCGAGCACCCGTGCATCGTCGAACGCGAGGCCATTGCAGTTATTGAACGTCGACCAGCCGGCGAACGTGCCACTCGCATCGAGCGTGAACACGCCGTCGCCGGCGTTGACCGACGCGGCGCACACGAACATGCGATCGCCATACGCCGGTGGCGCGAAGGCGATCTGGGCGACGCCTTCGTCGGGGCCAGACACCCCGTCGGATCCCGCGAACAGCTCGACCGCGCCGTCGTACACGCGGAACACCTGCGGTGGCGTTCCGAGCCCGCCCGCGGCGAGATACACGCCCGGCGGAAACGTGCTGTTCGAAGGGGGGATCGCGATCCGGAGGTTGCGATCGATCAGCAGGTCGTCTTGCGCGACCTCCTCGACCTCGAACCGCGCGACGTCGGGGTCATCGGTCGCGAGCGGATCGAACCCCAGCCGGCCGCACGCCGGGATCGTGATCGAGCAGACCACCAAGACGAAGCTCCGCATCGCTCCAGTTCGACGCCGGGCGACGTCCAGGTCAACCCCGCGAGGCGCGCGTCGTCGGGGCGATGTCCGAATCGTGAAGATCGTGTCGCCGGATCGGATCGCGGTGACGCGATCACCGCGGCTCAGCGTCGCATTCGAATGATCGGCGTCTCGCGCGGCCAGCTCTCCACGCGATCGCGGAGCGGGCACACCATCCCCGCCAGCTGGTTCTCGGCGAGAAACGCATCGAACAGCACACCGCGTTTCACATCGGGCGAGGTCAGCGCCCCGATCAGGTGCACGACCTCGGTGTTGGTGACTACGGCGGCGAGGTCGTCGGGAATCCACCGGCGGATCTGGCTACCGTGAAGCTCGCCGTTCCACGCCGACGCACACAGCGCGACGAGTCCGTCGCGCACGGACTGCGGTGCCCTCGGCGACGGCGCCGGTTCACGCGCCGGCTCGCGCGCGGGCGGCGGTGATGCCGCGCCACCACACGCGATCACCGCCACCAGCAGGTAACGCGCTACTCGCACACCACCGCGAGCGCGAGCTGCGCCATGTCGGAGAAGCCGGTCTGTCGTTCCTCGGCGGTGGTCTGCTCGCCGGTGACCAGGTTGTCACTCACCGTCAGGATCGACAGCGCTCGCGCGCTGCGGCGTGCCGCGAGCGTGTAGAGCGCGGCGGTCTCCATCTCTGCGGCGAGCACGCCGTGCTCCGCCCACGGATTCCACCACGTCGTGACGACGCTCTCGTCGGGATAGAACGTGTCGCTGGTCAGCACGGTGCCGACGCGCACCGGCTTGCCCCACTCGGTGGCGAGCCCGTGCGCCTGCTGGAGCAGATCGAACGACGCGGTCGCGGCGTACGTGGCGCCGTTGAAGGTGGCGCGAAACATCGCGGAGTCAGTGGCCGCGGCCTGCGCGAGCACGAGGTCGCGCGTGCGGAGATCGGCGCGAATCGCTCCGCAGGTTCCGATCCGGATCAGGACGCGCGCGCCGTACTGCGCGAGCAGCTCGTGGATATAGATCGCGGCCGACGGCATTCCCATGCCGGTGCTCTGCACCGAGACGCGCGTGCCCTTGTACGTGCCGGTGAAGCCCAGCGCGTTGCGGACGCGATTGTGGCAGACCGCGTCCTCGAGGAATTTCTCGGCGATGAACTGCGCACGCAGCGGATCGCCCGGCAGCAGGACGATCGGTGCGATCTCGCCAGGACGCGCCTCGAGGTGGACAGACATTCGCCGACGCTATCACCCTAGGCGAAGCTCTCAGCGCGGTCGGAACACGAGATGCAGTACCCCTGTCATGTTCAAATTCCTACTCAACCTCTTCGCTCGTCGTCCCAGCCGTTTCGACCGCTTCCGCAACGGCACCTCCTCGCTGGCGCACAGGGTCGGCACTCGCCGTGGCGGCATGGCTCTGACCCTCGCGTCGCTCGCCGCGCCGTTCGTGATCAAGAAGCTCAGGGCCCGGATGGCCCAGCGCCAGGTCCAGTCTCAGCCCGCGATGTAGTGGCGCGCTAGCAACCGCCGCCACCGGCGGGGAACCGGTAGAGGATCGAGAAGCACATCTCGGTGGTCGAGCTCTCGCCCCACTCCACCGTGTCCGCTGTCGTGTTGAAGAACGTGCACTCGCTGGTGACCTGATCGCCGGGCTCGAGCACGATCGGCTCGACCGGCAGAAACGCCTGCTCCGAGAAATCGTACGGCGCGTCGTGCAGCACGCGAGTCTCGCCGCCCACCGTCACCGTGGTCTTGAAGTGCGTGCCGAGCTGGTGCATGTGCGGGAACAACGCGAACAGCGTCTGGCGCTCGGTCACCGTGCACGTGTGACTCACCGTCTTCTCGCCCGGCGGTAACGACAGCTCGCTGGGGCCGGCGAGCAACAGATCGACCTGCTCCGTCACCGCCGATGGATCGACGTGGAAGATCTCGACGCCCGACGTGCCGGTGAGCGGCTGTTCCGAGGTGTTGAAGATGTGCAGCTGGAGGCCGAGCAACATGCCGGCATCGAGCCGCATGCCGACGCCCGGCGGGAACATCAGCTCGTTGGTGCCGACCCCCGAGGCATAGACGATGTTGACGCCGCTGAAATCGCCGGCGCCCTTCGCGAGCACCGTGTGGTGCGTGCCGATGGGTGCGATCGGCCGGATACCACCGGCGAAGATCTCGCTCTCGATCGTGACCAGCTGGAGATCCGAGGTGGTTTCGCTCGCGGGATCGAGCTGCCACGCCTTGGTGATCAGCGGCTGCCAACCCGACGGTTGGGCATCCGGCGTGGGGACAGCTTCCCCTGACGAGCCACAGGCGATGACAAACAGAAGCGCAGGCAGGGCACGCTGCATCTCGACCTCCGGCAACGTGCGTATCACGACGGACAGGGTCACAGGCGATGAACGTCGAGGTCCGGGCTACGATGCGACGTGCCTGCGTTCCTCGAGGTCCTCTCTCGCGCTGGCCTACATGCGGTTCGGCATCGAGGATCTCGAACGGCTCGAACGCGCCCTCGGTGACCGCAAGCTCGAGCGGTTGTACGTGAAGGGGACGCGGATGACGGGGGCGCATCGGCCGCGGCTCGCCGCGCTATGCGACGGCAAGGTCGAGGTCGCGTTTGACTCGGGCGCGCGGACGTTCAAGGCCGACGCGCCGTTTCTGAAGCGCAGCTGACGA